>NZ_JBFTZL010000113.1:0-12309 GCF_056406825.1 Arthrobacter sp. P1_A5
CCTACGAATGGTCGGTCACGAGCCTGCAGGAACACGCCGCGAACCTGAAGGCGCTCCAGGATGCCTGAGGCATCCACCGCCCCGGCGGCCGGCCGGGAAACCTTCGGCTCCCGGCTGGGGCGGGCCATGGCGGACCGCGGCCCGCTGTGCGTCGGCATCGACCCGCACCCGGCGCTGCTGCAGCGCTGGGGGCTCACTGACGACGCCGCCGGGCTGGAACGCTTCTCGCTGACCGTGCTGGAGGCAGTGGGCTCCCTCGCTGCCGCGGTGAAACCGCAGGTGGCCCTGTACGAGCGCCACGGATCGGCTGGAATCGCCGTGCTCGAACGCACCCTGGCCGCGGCGGCGGAAGCGTCCGTGCTGACCATCGCGGACGCCAAACGCGGCKACATCGGCTCCACCATGGCCGCCTACGCGGATGCCTGGCTGCGGGACGGCTCGGCCCTGGCCGCGGATTCGGTGACGTTGAGCCCGTACCTGGGCTTTGAGTCGCTCCGGCCCGCCCTGGACCTGGCGGCCGGGACCGGGCGCGGGGTGTTCGTCCTCGCGCTGACCTCGAACCCGGAGGGCGCCTCGGTCCAGCACGTCGGCGGGGCGGATTCCGTCGCACGGCGGATCACCGAAGCGGCCGCGGTGGAGAACCAGCGCTATGACGGTTCGCTCGGTTCCGTGGGCCTGGTGGTCGGTGCCACGGTGGGCTCGGCCCTTTCCGCACTCGATATCGATCTGGCGGCGGTCCGCGGGCCGATCCTGGCCCCGGGGCTGGGCGCTCAGGGCGCCACGGCCGCGGACCTGCGCCGCACGTTCGGTGCGGCCTATCCCCAGGTCCTGGGGACCTCGAGCCGGGACATTCTCGGCGCCGGACCGCAGCTGCAGTCCCTCCGGGATGCCGCGCGGCGCACCCTCGACGAACTCCTCGCGGCTTAGCGGCAGCCGCCTCGCCGGCCCGGGACCGGAGCTGCCGGACCCGGGCCGGGGGCTGTCCCGTTCGGGATTGCGCTTTTCCCGTTCCCGAACTGGCCGGCGCGCAGATTTCCATTGATTTCTGCCGCCGCCTGAGCGTAGGTTCGGGGCAAGGGCATGAGTGCCCCGTCCCGCCATGCAGGGAGGCCTTCCGTGAGTTTGAGACCACTCACTCCTCAGGAGCGTTCCGACGCCCTTCGCAAGGCCGCTGCCGCAAGAGCCACCAGGGCCGAGGCAAAGGAGCGGCTCAAGACGGGCGAGCTGACCATCGCCAATGTCATCAGTGCAGGCGAATCCGACGACGCCATTGCCCGCATGAGAATCGTGGAGCTGCTCGAGGCCCTGCCCGGGATCGGCCGGGTCCGGGCGGCGGCCATCATGGACCAGCTCGGCATCGCACAATCCCGACGGGTCCGCGGCCTGGGAATCCACCAGCGCCGGGCGCTGGTAGATTTTATTGACGACAARTAGYYCGGTCMGCCGAGCTGCCCWCCACSGCCCAAAGGAATATGTGAGCAAGAAACCGGGACTGACAGTCCTCGCCGGYCCGACGGCTGTTGGYAAAGGCACCGTGTCCACYTACATCCGGGACAACTACCCCGGCGTCTGGCTCTCCGTGTCGGCCACTACGCGTCCGCCGCGGCCGGGGGAGCAGGACGGGATCCACTACTTCTTCAAATCGGCCGAGGAATTCGATTCCCTGGTCGAAAACGGCGAACTGCTCGAGTGGGCCGTCGTCCATGGCCGGAACCGCTACGGCACGCTGCGGAGCACGGTTGACGCCGCCATTGCCKAGGGCCGCTCGGTGCTGCTGGAGATCGATCTGCAGGGCGCCCGGCAGGTCAAGCAGGCCGTCCCGGATGCCCAGTTTGTGTTCCTGGCGCCCCCGAGCTGGGACGAAATGGTCCGCCGGCTGGTCGGCCGCGGCACGGAAAGCGCCGAAGAACAGCAGCAGAGGCTGGAAACCGCTAAACTAGAACTTGCCGCTGAACCGGAGTTCGACCACACCGTCATCAATGATGACGTTCGTCGGGCAGCGGACGAGCTTGTTTCACTCATGGGGCTGACCCCGAACCCGCGCTAGGCGCCGGGACGTACCGGCCCGTTAGAATTTGGAGAATTCGTGTCCACGAACCTTGAAGGCATCATCAACCCGCMGATCGACGAGCTGCTGAAGGCCGCCGACTCGAAGTACGGACTGGTGATTTTTGGTGCCAAGCGCGCACGCCAGATCAACGCGTACTACGCCCAGCTGCATGAGGGCCTGTTTGAGTACGTTGGCCCGCTGGTCGACACCAAGCTGAACGAGAAGTCCCTGTCGATCGCCCTGCGCGAGATCAACGAAGGCAAGCTCGTCTCCACGCCGATCGAAACCGCAGAGTAATTCCCCCCGCGGGAAGAGCCAAGTAAACAGACTGCCTGTTGACGGAGATCATGTGCGCATAGTCCTCGGAGTCGGGGGAGGGATTGCCGCCTACAAGGTGGCATCGCTCCTCCGGCTTTTTACTGAAGCCGGGCATGACGTCACGGTCATCCCCACCGAGGCGGCCACCCGCTTCGTCGGCGTCGCCACGTGGGAGGCCCTGTCCGGGCACCCGGTGAGCAACAGCGTGTTCGACGCCGTCCACACGGTCAACCATGTCCGGCTCGGCCACGAGGCCGAACTGATCGTCGTTGCCCCGGCCACGGCCGATCTCCTGGCCCGTGCGGCCAGCGGCCAGGCCGATGACCTCCTCACCAATACCCTGCTGATGGCCGGCGACTGCCCTGTGCTCATGGCCCCGGCCATGCACACCGAAATGTGGCAACACCCCGCCACCGAAGCCAACGTCGAAACCCTGCGCAGCCGCGGCGTCACGGTGCTGGAACCCACGAGCGGGCGGCTGACCGGCGCCGACTCCGGGCCCGGCCGCCTGCCCGAGCCCGAGGCGATCTTCACCGCCGCCATGGCCCTCGCCGGCGCCGGCACGGCTGCCGCTTTTGAGGCGAGGCCGGCCGTTGACGCGGACGCGACCACTGACCTGGCCGCCGCGCCGGCAGCGGCGCAGCCGGCGGTGACGCCGTTGGCCGGACTGACGGTGACCATCAGTGCCGGCGGCACCCGGGAACCGCTGGACCCCGTACGGTTCCTCGGCAACCGCTCCTCCGGCAAGCAGGGCGTGGCCCTGGCCGCGGCCGCCCGCGCAGCCGGCGCCCGCGTCCGCCTGCTGGCCGCCCACATGGAAGTCCCGGCGCCCGCCGGCGTCGAACTCGTCCCGGTCGAAACTGCCCTGGAACTGCGGGAGGCGGCGCTGCACGCGGCCGCCGACTCCGACGTCGTCATCATGGCTGCCGCGGTCGCGGACTTCCGGCCGGCGGACGTCGCCGGGACCAAGATCAAGAAACGCGACGACGTCGCCGATCCCGTGATCAACCTGGTGCGCAACCCCGACATCCTGCGCGAACTCGTCGAGGTCCGCGACGCCGCGTCCCGGAATCAGCTGATCGTCGGCTTCGCCGCCGAGACGGGCGATGCCGACGGTGATGTCCTGGACTATGCCCGGGCCAAGCTGCACCGGAAAGCCTGCGACCTGCTGGTCGTCAACCAGGTGGGCCGGGACTTGGTCTTTGGCGAGGACACGAACACAGTAGTCATCCTTTCCCGTGACGGCTCCGAACCCCAAGAGGCGTCGGGTTCCAAATCCGACGTCGCGGCTGCCGTGATCGACCGGATCAGCGCCGAGCTGAGCCGGGCTGTACCGCCGGCGTAGCCCGGCGTAACCAACATCTCCTTAGCACGGGGACACACGCCGCCGGACGTCCGTTATCCAACCAGTAAGGTAGTTGAGTGACTTTACCGCTGCACATCCCCGCCTTCCACGGGTCCACGCCCGCCGCGCTCCGGCTCTTCACGTCCGAGTCCGTGACGGAGGGCCACCCCGATAAGATCTGTGACCAGATCAGCGATGCGATCCTCGACGCCCTGCTCGACAAAGACCCCGAGTCCCGGGTAGCCGTGGAGACGCTGGCCACCACCGGGCTGGTCCACGTCGCGGGCGAGGTCACCACAGACGCCTACGTCGAGATCCCCCAGATTGTCCGGGAGACCATCCTGGGCATCGGGTACGATTCTTCGGCCAACGGCTTCGACGGTGCCCGGTGCGGCGTCTCGGTATCCATCGGCCAGCAGTCCAACGACATCGCCGGCGGCGTGTTCAACTCCCTCGAAGCGCGTGAGGGCCGCCAGGAGGACGACTACGACCTCCAGGGCGCCGGCGACCAGGGACTCATGTTCGGCTACGCCAGCGACGAAACGCCGTCCTACATGCCCGTGCCGATCTGGCTCGCGCACCGTCTCTCCGAGCGCCTGACCGAGGTCCGCAAGAACGGCGAACTCGCCTACCTGCGCCCGGACGGCAAGACCCAGGTCACCGTAGGCTACGACGGCGACCGCCCGGTCTCGGTCGAAACCGTCGTCATCTCCAGCCAGCACGCCGAAGGCACCAGCCTGGACCAGCTCCGGGCCGACCTCGCCGAGCTCGTGGTGGGACCGGTCATGGCACTGTCCAACCTGGACACCTCACGGACCCGCAACATCCTCAACCCCGCAGGCGCCTTTGTGATTGGCGGCCCGGTGGGGGACGCSGGCCTYACCGGCCGCAAGATCATCGTCGACACCTACGGYGGCRYGGCYCSCCACGGCGGCGGCGCRTTYTCCGGCAAGGACCCGTCGAAGGTGGACCGCTCGGCCGCCTACGCAATGCGCTGGGTCGCCAAGAACGTGGTGGCCGCCGGCCTCGCCAAGCGTGCCGAAATCCAGATCGCCTACGCGATCGGCCAGGCCCGCCCGGTGGGAACCTACGTTGAGACGTTCGGAACCGAAACCGTGGACCCGGCCCGCATCAGCGCCGCGATCGCCGAGATCTTCGACCTGCGCCCGCGGGCCATCATCGACGCCCTCGACCTCAAGCGCCCGATCTACGCCAAGACCGCCGCCCACGGACACTTCGGCCGCGAAGACCCGGACTTCACGTGGGAACGCCTGGACCGGGTGGACGAGCTGAAGGCGTTCTTTAACGCCTAAGGCCCGGGACCGCACCGGCGTTCTGGGGCGTTTTGTCAGTGCCTCGTGATCTGCTGTAGCCAGGCCGCCTCCCGGTGGCCTGGCTACACGCTTTTTGAGTGCACTGCTTTTGGGGCCTGAATTTGAGTACCCGGTCAGTAGGTCGTTGTCGAAACAATCCGGAGGGGAGGTGCGAGCCGTGAGTCCCAATCCTGCCGACGGCGCGCCCGGTGAACCCCAGCAGCTGTCCCTGCTCCAGGGTTTTCCCGCCTCCGCCGCGGAAGCGTCCGGGCCTGCCCTTGCGGCCCACCTGCCGGTGGCGCGGGTGCTGATCGAGTCCTCGCTGCCCCACCTGGACAGGCCTTTCGACTACAGCGTCCCCGCCGCCCTCGACGCCGACGCCATGCCCGGAGTCCGGGTCAAGGTCAAATTCAACGGGCAGGAACTGGCCGGATACCTGCTGGAGCGCACCGCCGGATCCGACGCCGGCCACCCCCTGGTGCCGCTGCACAAGGTGCTCTCCGCTGTCCCGGTCCTGACCCCCGCTGTAGCCGAGCTCGCCGGCCGGATCGCCTCGCGCTACGCCGGAACGGTCAGCGATGTCCTGCGCGTTGCCGTGCCGCCGCGCATGGCCAAGCTGGAAAAGGAATTCGCCCCGGACAGCCGGCTCGATCCCGCGCTGTTCGGCACCGAAACGTTCGGTCTGGCGACCGACGTGTCGCTTCCGTCGCCGGCTGCCGGCAGCGTCTGGACCCGGTACCGCAACGGTGCGGCATTCCTCGCCCACCTCGCCGCGGGGGAGTCGCCCCGGGCCGTGCTGACCGCCCTGCAGGGGTACGGGCCCGCCGGCTGGCCACGGATGATCGCCGAAGCGGTGGCCGCGGTACGGATCTCCGGCCGCGGCGCCGTCGTGGTGGTGCCGGACTACCGGGACCTTGACCGCGTGGAATCTGCCCTGCTGGAACTGCTTCCCGCCGGCGACGTCGCCCGGCTCACCGCGGACGACGGCCAGACGCCGCGCTACCGCAGCTTCCTGCGCGTGCTCAGCGGCGCCGCCGGGGTCGCCGTGGGCACGCGGTCCGCGGCCTACGCACCGGTGCCGAACCTCGGGCTCGTCATCTGCTGGGACGACGGCGACGACCTCCACATCGAGCAGCGCTCCCCGTACGCGCACACCCGCGAAGTCCTCCTGCTCCGGGCCGGCCAGGAAGGGGCCGCGTGCCTGCTCGCGGCCCATTCGCGCAGCACCGAAACGGAGCGGCTGGTCGCCTCCGGCTGGGCCCAGGCCGTGGAAGCTGACCGGGCCGTCGTGCGGCGGACGGTCCCGCGGGTCCTGAACACAGCCGACAGCTACGAACTCGAGCATGACCCGCTCGCCCGGATCGCCAGGCTCCCCGGTGCGGCCTGGCGGGCCGCCAAGGAAGGCCTGGAACGGGGTCCGGTCCTGGTCCAGGTGGCCCGCGCCGGCTACGCCCCCTCGCTGGTGTGCGACACCTGTCGTGAACCGGCCCGCTGCACCGCCTGCAGCGGCCCCCTGGCGATCGCCGGCCCGGCCGGGAGCAGCGCCGTGCCGCAATGCCGCTGGTGCTCGGCCCCTGCCCCGGCCTGGCGCTGCGGCACGTGCAACGGCGCCAGGCTAAGGCGCGGCGCCACGGGAGCCCTCCGCACCGCGGAGGAGCTGGGCCGTGCGTTTCCGGGAAAACCGGTCATCACCTCCTCCGGGGACCAGATCAAGGCCACTGTTGCGGAGACCGCGGCCCTCGTGGTGGCCACCGTCGGTGCCGAACCCGTGGCTTTCGGCGGGTACGCCGCAGCCCTGCTGCTCGACGGCGACTCGCTGCTGCGCCGGGAAAACCTGAGGGCGGGGGAGGACGCGGTCCGCCGCTGGTTCAACGCCGCGGCCCTGGTGCGGCCCGCTTCCGAGGGCGGCCTGGTAGTCATCACGGCCGACGACGCCGCCGGGGTTGGCGCCCTGCTGCGCTGGGATCCCGCCGGATACGCCAGCCGGGAACTGGCACTGCGGCAGGAGCTGMAGCTGCCGCCCGCCGTGCGGGTCGCCTCCGTCACCGGCGGCAGGACCGCCGTCGGCCATTTCACGGATGCCATTCAGCAGCGGCTGGCGGCGCAGGGAACCGTCCTCCGGACGGCCGGGCCCGCGCCCGTCATTCTGCCGGCGGCCGCGGGGGCAGGCCGCACGCCGCCGCGGGATGCTGTGCCCCGGGATGCTGTGCCCCGGGACTCCGGCGAGGAGGTCCGGACCCTGCTTTTCATCCCCTACGCCCAGGCCGCGGCTGCCACGGCAGTCATGCGGGCCGTCAAGGCGGCGGCCGCAGCCAAGCGCAGCGACGACCCAGTGCAACTGCGCCTGGACGGCGTCGACGTCCTGTAGGACATTCCATTGCGTCCCCGCGGCTCACGTGGCCCCACCGGCACGGCGGTCCCTCTGTACAACGGGCGCGCATGCCGGCGGCCATTCGCCACAGACGGCCGGAATGAGGGTCCGTATTGCGGCCCTCTGCGGCAAATGGGTGGTCGGGGCCCGCAACACCGGCGTCATCCCGGCCTCGCTGCGGGTGGGGCGCGGAGTGGATCTCCGCGACGGCCACTTACAGCCGTTCCGGCTATTTCCGGTCGCGGGGCCGGTTCCGGAGCGCGACGGCCTCTTCGGCGACGGCCACGAGCCGCCGCGCCGACTCATCCCAGCTGAAGTCTGCGGCCCGCTCCACTGAACGGCGGGACCGTGCCTTCCACAGGGCGGGGTCCTCGAGCGTGCGCACCGCCTCGGCAAACTCCGCCGGGGAGTCCGGATGCACGTAGCTGACGGCGTCGTCACCAACCTCCCGGAAGATCGGGATGTCGCTGGCAATCACCGGCGTGCCGTGGGACATGGCCTCGACGAGCGGCAGTCCGTAGCCCTCGGCCCGGGACAGGCTGACCAGGGCGGTGGTGCGTGCCAAAAGGGCCTCATACTCGGCGTCGGTCACCCCGTTGTGGAAAACGATGCTTGCGCCCTCCGGAGCCAGGGCCTCGAGTTCGGCCCGCCGCTCGGGCGTGATGCGGCTGAGCAGATGCAGGGTCATGTCGGGGAGTTCCGCCATGCCGCGGACCATGGTCTCCACGTTCTTGTAGGGCATGAATGAACCCATGTAGAGCAGCGTCTTGTCGGCCCCCGCCCCAGGATCGCGCGGGGTGTGGCCGTGCTGGGGGGCGTTGCCGACAATCCTGACCGGACGCCGGGTGAGCCGGTACTTCGCCATCAGGGCCGCCGTGGTGGAGCTGATCGTCGCCACGATGTCCGCCCGGTTCAGCAGGAGCCGCTGGGGCCAGAAGGCCTTGTGGTACAGGCGCCACAGGACCCTGACGGGGGCCGGCAGGAATCCGGGAGGGGTGGGGTGCTCGTAGTAGATGAGGTCGTGCAGGGTCAGCACAAGGGCGTACTTCCGGCCCCAGCTGCCCATGGTCTGCATGGGGCATACCACCACGTCGGCGCCCAGCTTGTTGACCTTGGCCGCCACGAAGAGTTCGGCCGGGGAGAGYGGGCTGTTGATCAGGGTGTACGGAACGTCGGGCAGGAGCGCGAGCTGGCGGGTGTCGCTGATCAGCATCGAGACGTCGGCGATCCTGGCGGCCGCCGCGATCAGGCTGGCGCCGTAGCGGCTGATGCCGTCGTGGTGGTCCAGCCGGGTGAAGCGGGCATCAATGAGAATTTTCACGCGGCGTGGTCCTTTAGGAAGCGTCGGATGTAGCGGGCAGCGGGCTCGGGGGTTTCGTAGTGGATCAGGTGCCCGACGCCGGGAATGACCTCCAGCTTCCCGTCCGGCAGCCGCGCCGCGAGTTTGTACTGGTCCGCCAGCATGGCGATCTCGTCCTTCTCTCCCGCGATCAGCAGCACCGGCAGCGTCAGGTCGCCGGCCACCTCGGTGACGTTGCTGCCCACCGAGGCCTTGAAGGCCTGAAGCAGGCTCTCCCGGTCCGCGAAGGAGGAAAAATAGGCACTGTGCTGGGCGTGCACGAACCGGCGGATGTCCTTGTCCCCGGTCTTGGCCATGGTTACGCTCATCACCCGCACGATCGCCTGGCTGCGCAGCAGAGCCAGCCCGAGCCGCTGGGGAAGGCGTGCGGCGGCCTCGTAGTAGAGCACCGCAAGCTTCGTCATCAGGCCCTTGGGCCCTTCGAGGGCGGGCGCCGCGATGGGATTGACCAGGATCAGCTCGGCCACGGCACCCGGGTTGGCCGCCACGAAATGGCTGGCGATGATCGAACCGAACGAATGCCCCAGCAGGACCGTGTCCGCGCCCAGTCCCAGAGCAGCCATGAAACCGCCAAGGAACTGGCTGTAGCCGGCAACGCTGTGCCCGGTTCCCGCGAAGGCGGCCGAGCTGCCGAAGCCCGGCAGGTCCGGCATGATCAGGCGCATGTCCGTCAGCTGGTCGGCTACCCGGAGCAGGCCGTGGTGGTCGCCGCGGAACCCGTGCACCACCAGGATGGTGCGCGTTTCGGTGGTGACCTCGGCGGGTTCGTAGACCCAGTACGCGATCCGGGCCCCGTCAACCTCAACGGACGCGGCCCGGGTGCGGGCGTCGAGTCCGCCGCTGAAGAGGGGCGTGCGTGAGGACCCGGTATCCACTTGTTCCATTTGTTCGAATCCTATGCGACGTTGTCGGGGTGGGAGCCGGTCCGGAAGCCGCGTTCGAGGCCGCCGACCTCCGTCATATCCAGCGGGGAGAGCTCAAAGTCGAAGACCTCGAAGTTCTCGCGGATCCGGCCGGACGAGCTGGCCTTGGGGATGGCGATATTGCCCAGCTGGAGGTGCCAGCGCAGGATGATCTGTGCCGGTGTGCGGTCGTGTTCGGCCGCCAGGGCCAGGATCACCGGGTCCTTCAGGACCTGGCCGCGGCCCAAAGGACTCCACGCCTCGGTGCGGATGCCCAGCAGCTCATGCTTTTCCCGCAGTTCATCCTGCTGCAGCCAGGGATGAAGTTCGATCTGGTTCACGGCGGGCACCACCTCCGCCGTTTCCAGGAGCCGGTCCAGGTGCTGCGGCTGGAAGTTGGAGACGCCGATTGCGCGGACCTTGCCCTCGCGGTACAGCGTCTCCAAGGCCCGGTACGTTTCCGGGAACAGGCCACGGCGCGCGCACGGCCAATGGATCAGGTAGAGGTCGATGTATTCCAGGCCGAGGTTGGACATGGAGGTGTCGAACGCACGCATGGTGGCGTCGTAGCCGTGGTCGTCATTCCAGACCTTGGTGGTGATGAAGAGGTCCTCGCGGGAGACGTAGGGTGCGGTTTCCCCGGGCCCGCCTCCGGTGCCCTCAAATCCGGACAGGGCACCGATTCCCTTGCCGACGCCGGTCTCGTTGCCGTACATGGCGGCGGTGTCGAAGTGCCGGTAGCCGGTCTCGACCGCCATGGTCACCAGGCTGGCGGCGTCGCCCGGGGGGACCTTGTACAGCCCGAACCCCAGCCGGTCGATCAATACTCCGTTGTTCAGGGTCAGCCGGGGGGAGAGTCTCATGACAAAGACTTTACCCACTGGCGCTGGAGAGTGCCGGACCGCCGTTGCCGCCAGCCGCACCGGTCATGCTACCCCGTAGCCGCTCAGCCCAGTCCGTCGAACCGGACGAGCCTGCGGGCGCTGGCCTCGTCCAGGATCAGGTCGGTGGCCAGTCCTGCCGCCAGCGCGCCCCTGAGCCCGTTGATTTTGGAAGCACCGGACACCACGCAGATGCGGCGCCGGACCTGGCGGAGCTGGGCCAGGTCCGGGCCGGTGGAGCGCGCGTTGAGAGTGATGCCGTCCGAGGACCCGTCGGCGCGGAAGAACACCGTGGCAACATCGCCCACCACATCGGAGTTCGCCAGGACGTTMAAGTCGTCTTCATCGAGGTAGCCGCCGGCGTAGACGTGGCTGGGGTAGTCGGCGTCGACCGATCCGACACCAAAGATCGCGATGCTCATCCGGGCCTGCAGCTCCAGGATCCGCTGAACACTCCGCTCATTCCACATGGCCTTTTTGGTCGCGGCGTGGTCGAAGAAGGCCGGCACGGGAAACTGTTCCACCCGTGCTCCGTAGGCGCTGCCGAACCGCCGCATGATGTCCGAGGCATAGGTGATACCGGTGGTCTGCATATTCCCGGCGCCGTTGAGCTGGACGATCACGCTGTCGTGGGTGATCTTGCGCGTCAGGTGCCGGCTCACGGCGCTCAGGGTGGAGCCCCATGCGACGCCGATGATGGCGTTGGAGTCCACCAGCGGTCCGATCGTCCGGGCGGCCTGCATGGCCACGCGGTCCAGTGTTTCCGCCTCATTGAGGGTGTCCACCACCGGAACGACATGGACATCCACCTTGTATTCGGCGCGGATCATGCCCTCGAGTTCGGGCCCGGTGTCCAGCGGGCTGCGGATCTGGATCTGCACCAGACCCGAATCGCGCGCCGCGGACAACAGCCGGGAAACCGTGGACCGGGACGTCCGGAGCTCGCGGGCGATGGCGTCCATGGTCAGGTCCTGCAGGTAATACAGCTGGGCCGCGCGGAGGGCGTCGGACTGGCGTGATTGCATCATGACATTTCCCATCTGCACGTTTGTGCATAGTGCTTGACTCCATTTTCCATTAGTCCAAAGAATAGTGTTGAACGGCGCCGCGCCACGGGCGCGCCGCACAGAATCAAACCCAAGGGAGCAATTTTGGGACAGAAGGGCTCAGTCGGCACACCGGCGAACGATCGCGCCTCGGTGCAGAAGCTGCGGACGCGGCGGCACGCGCAGGTTCTGATCATCGGAGGCGGAATCAACGGGGTCGGAACGTTCCGTGACCTTGCGCTGCAGGGCGTGGATGTGGCGCTCGTTGAGCGCGGCGATTACTGCCAGGGTGCCAGCGGCGCCTCTTCCCACATGATCCACGGCGGCATCCGGTACCTCGAAAACGGCGAGTTCCGCCTTGTCCAGGAGTCGGTGACCGAACGCAACAGGCTTCTGCGGATCGCGCCGCACTACGTTAAGCCGCTGCAGACCACGATCCCGATCTTCAGCACCTTCTCCGGGGTCCTGGCCGCCCCCATGCGCTTCCTGACCCACAAGCAGGGCAAGCACACCGAACGCGGGGCGTTCCTGATCAAGCTCGGCCTGAGCATGTACGACTTCTTCTCCCGCGACGGCGGCACGGTTCCGCGCCACCAGTTCCGCGGACGCAAGCGCGCTCTGGCCGAGCTGCCCCGCCTGCACCCCGGGATCAAGTACGCGGCCACTTACTTCGACGCCTCCGTCCACAACCCCGAGCGCCTCACCCTCGACGTGCTCCAGGAC
>NZ_JBFTZL010000114.1:0-12283 GCF_056406825.1 Arthrobacter sp. P1_A5
CACCGACCCCGATGCTTCCGCGCCGTCCGGCCATGACTCCACCCAGGGCTTCCGGCCCACTGCGGTTGCCGCAGTGCCGCTGGCAGCCATTGGCGCGGCGATCGGCGTGGCCGTTCCCGGTGCGTCCGGCTCCGTCCAGGTCACCGGGATATCCCTGAACTCCCGGTCGGTCCGCCCGGGAGACCTGTACGTGGCCCTGCCGGGCGCCACACGGCACGGGGCCGACTTCGTGTCGCAGGCCGTCGACGCCGGCGCCGTGGCGGTCCTGACAGACGACGCCGGGGCGCGCCTGGTGGCCCTGGGCCATGACATCGCCGTCCCGGTGTTGCTGGCCCACGAGCCGCGCAGCGTGGTCGGCCGGCTGTCCGCGCTCATCTTCCAGAGCAGGCCCGACGGCGCCGGGGCACCGGCCCTCTTCGGGGTGACAGGCACCAACGGCAAGACCACCACCACCTATTTCATCAATGCCCTGCTGCGGGCGCTGGGCAAGCGGACCGGGCTGATCGGGACGATTGAGATCCTGGCCGGCGGGGAGCCGATCCCGAGCCTGCTGACCACGCCSGAATCCACGGATGTGCACGCGCTGCTGGCGCTCATGCGCGAACGTGGGCTCGATGCCGCCTCCATGGAGGTYTCCTCGCACGCCGTGTCCTTCCACCGCGTSGACGSCGTGGTGTTCGACGTCGCCGGSTTCACGAACCTCACCCAGGACCACCTGGACCTGCACGGGACCATGGAGGAATACTTCCAGACCAAAGCCCGGCTGTTCACGCCGGAACGCGCCCGCGCCGCCGTGGTCACCATCGATGATGACTGGGGCCGCAAGCTCGCGGCCACCGCCGAAATCCCGGTCACGACCCTGGCCACGGCCGGGACCGACGGCGCCGGGCCGGCTGACGCCGACGGGACCGCGGACTGGACCGTTGCCCGGACTGCTCCGCGGGGCCTCGGCTCAGACTTCGTCCTCCGGCACCGCGACGGCGCCGAGCTGCGCGTCCACACGGGCCTGCCGGGCGGCTTCAACGTCGCCAATGCAGCGCTGGCCACAGTGATGGTCCTCGMCGGCGGCCACGAGCCGGCCGCGGTGCAGGCCGCCCTCGACGCCGCGGATCCCTTCACCGTCGCCGTGCCCGGCCGGATGCAGCTCGTATCCACGGCACCGGCCGCCGTGGTGGACTTCGCGCACAACCCCGACGCCCTGGCCCGTGCACTCGAAGCCGTCCGGTCCCCGGAACCCGGATCCAAAGTGATCATCGTTTTCGGCGCCACCGGCCAGCGGGACCAAGGCAAACGCCCCGCGATGGGGGCCATCGCGGCGCGGCTGGCGGACACCGTGATTGTCAGCGACGACGATCCCCACGACGAGGACGCGGCAGCCATCCGCGCGGACGTCCTTGCCGGGGCCCTGGCGGCCAAGGACGACGAAGGCCTGAACTGCACAGTCCTGGAAGTCTTCCCGCGCGACGCCGCCATCCTGAAGGCCGTGGAGCTCGCCGGGGCCGGGGACACCATCCTGGTAGCCGGGCGCGGGCACGAGGTCTGGCAGGAAGTCAAGGGAGTCAACCTGGCACTGGATGACCGGGTGGAGCTTCGGAACGCCTTGACAGCACGGGGATTCACCGTTCTCGAAGACCACCGGATAGAGTCCTAAACCGAGATGATTGCATTTACAGCGGCGGAAATCGCCGACATAACCAACGGCCGGCTCGCCGCGGAACCGGGAATTACCCCCGCCTCCGTGGTGACCGACTCCCGCGAGGCCACGGCGGGTTCCCTCTATGTGGCCAAACCGGGGGAGAACGCCGACGGACACGACTTCGTCGGCGCAGCCTTTGACCGGGGCGCCGTATTGGCGCTCGTGGAGCGCGAAGTGGCCGACGCCGCCGGAACGGACTATCCCGCCGTCGTCGTTGAGGACGCTGTCCTCGCCATGGGCGCGCTGGCCGCCGAAGCCGTCCGCCGGATCCGCGCCAGCCGCGCCGCGGCCGGCGCCGCTTTCACCGTGGTTGGCATCACCGGCTCCGCCGGCAAGACCACCACGAAGGACCTGCTCGCCGGAATCTTCACGGCCGCCGGCGCCGAAGGTGCCACAGTTGCACCGCAAGGGTCCTACAACGGCGAGATCGGCGTGCCGCTCACAGTCTTCAAAGCCGACTTCGACACCCGCTACCTCGTCATCGAGATGGGCGCCACGGGCATCGGCCACATCCAATACCTCGCGGACATGGTCCGGCCGGAGATCGGCGTCGTCCTCGGCGTCGGCTCCGCCCACGCCGGCGAGTTCGGCGGCGTCGAGAACATCGCGGTCGCCAAGGGCGAACTCGTGGAGGCGCTCCCGGCCGCGGGCACCGCCGTGCTGAACCTGGACGACTCCCGCGTCGCCGCGATGGCCACCCGGACCCGGGCCCGCGTGCTCGGCTACACCTCACGCGCGGCCACCACCGGCCAGGACAACACCATCCAGACCGACGTGGCCCAAGCCGATGTGGTGAGGGCCGCGGATGTGGAACTGAATGCCGACGGCCACCCGGAGTTTGAGCTCTACCTGCCCGCCGACGTGACGGACGGGAAAGCAGAGCAAGGACCAACCCGGCACCACGTCGCCGCCAAGCTGATCGGCGCCCATCACATGGCCAACCTCCTCGCGGCCGCGGCCGCGGCGCACGCGGCCGGCATCCCCGGCGCGCAGATCGCGGCCTCGCTCAGCGCGCAGACCGCCGCCAGCCGCTGGCGGATGGAGCGCACGGAGCGTCCCGACGGCGTGACCGTCATCAACGATGCCTACAACGCCAACCCGGAGTCCATGCGGGCAGCACTGCGGACGCTGGCCGAACTGGGCCACGGCCGCCGCACCTGGGCGGTCCTGGGCGCCATGCTGGAACTGGGCCCGGATTCCATCCGCGAGCACATGGCAGTCGGCACCCAGGTGGTGCGGCTGAACATCTCCCGGCTCGTCGTGGTGGGCCGGGAGGCGCGGTCGCTGTATGTCTCCGCCGTCAACGAAGGCTCCTGGGGCGACGAATGCGTTTTCGCCGAGACGGCGGACGAGGCCTACGAGCTTCTCCAAGCCGAGCTCCAGCCGGGCGACCTGGTCCTGTTCAAGTCTTCGAACGGCATCGGGCTGCGCCACTTGGGGGATCGGATAGCATTACCCCCACATGCCACCCAAGACTCTCCCGAGCGACCTGCTGAGGGAACTGCCGCAACCGCCACAGAAGGGAGTGCACAGCTGTGATTGCACTGCTGATGGGCGCCGGAATGGCGCTGCTCCTCGCGTTTGTGGGCACCCCGCTGTTCATCCGGTTCCTGGTCCGCAAGGGCTACGGACAATTCATCCGGGACGACGGACCCACCTCCCACCACACCAAGCGGGGCACGCCCACAATGGGCGGCACCGTTGTGGTCGTCGCGGTCCTGGTCAGCTACGGGCTCACGCACCTGATCATGTGGATGATGAACCCGCACTCACCGGGGCCAAGCGCCTCCGGGCTTCTCCTGCTCTTCCTCATGGTGGGCATGGGGCTGGTCGGATTCCTGGATGACTTCATCAAGATCTCCAAGCAGCGCAGCCTGGGCCTGGACGCCAAGGCCAAGCTGATCCTCCAGGGCGCTGTTGGCATCATCTTTGCCGTGCTGGCGCTGAACTTCCCGAATGCCGCGGGCCTGACCCCGGCGTCCACCCAGATCTCGCTGGTGCGCGATATTCCGTGGCTTAACCTCGCGTTCGCCGGAACCGTGCTCGGCGCCATCTTGTTTGTGCTGTGGTCCAACCTGATCGTCACGGCCGCGACCAACGGCGTGAACCTCACCGACGGCCTCGACGGCCTGGCCGCCGGCGCTTCCGTCATGGTGTTCGGGGCCTACACGCTCATGGGCATCTGGCAAAGCAACCAGGCCTGCGGATCCCCGAGGCAGGCCGGCAGCGGCTGCTACTCGGTCCGCGACCCTCTGGACCTGGCCCTGCTGGCCGCCATCCTGAGTGCGGCGATGGTCGGCTTCCTGTGGTGGAACACCTCGCCAGCAAAGATCTTCATGGGCGACACCGGCTCCCTAGCCATCGGCGGCGCCGTCGCAGCCTTCGCGATCCTGTCCCGCACTGAACTGCTGCTGGCCTTCATCGGCGGGCTCTTCGTCCTCATCACGCTCTCGGTCATCATCCAGGTGGGCTACTTCAAAATCACCAAGGGCAAACGGTTCTTCAAGATGGCACCGCTCCAGCACCACTTCGAACTCAAGGGCTGGGCCGAAGTCACGGTGGTGGTCCGGTTCTGGATCCTGTCCGGGTTGTTTGTCGCCGCCGGCCTGGGCATCTTCTACGCCGAATGGGTGGTGCTGCTGTGACCGGTCCCATCCCCGCCCCGCTCACCACCTCGCCCCGGCTGCAGGGACTCACCACCTGGGATTCCGACTGGGCCGGCCTGCGCGTCGTGGTCACCGGCATCGGCGTCTCCGGATTCGCCGCCGCCGACACCCTCATTGAACTCGGCGCCCGGGTGGTGGTGGTGGACGCCGCCACCAGCGCCAAGGCGCTGGCCCAGGCCGACACGCTCCGGATCGTCGGCGCCGTGGACGTCCTGCTGGGCGAGGATGCGGTGGAGTCTGTTCCGAAGATCGACGGGCAGAAGCCGGACCTGGTGGTCACGTCCCCGGGCTGGCGCCCGGACCAGGCCCTGCTCGCCGCAGCGGCGCGGGCGCACATTCCGGTGTGGGGCGACGTCGAGCTCGCCTGGCGGCTCCGCGAACGCGAGGGCCGCAAGACCGCCGACTGGCTGGCCATCACCGGCACCAACGGCAAGACCACCACGGTCGGCCTGACCGAGTCCATGCTCCAGGCCGCCGGCCTGAAGGCGATCGCCGTAGGCAACGTCGGAACCCCGATCCTGGACGCCCTGCGCGATCCCGTGGACTACGACGCCTTCGCGGTGGAACTGTCCAGCTTCCAGCTGCACTGGAGCCACTCGGTGTCGCCGGTGGCCAGCGTGTGCCTCAACGTCGCTGAAGACCACGTGGACTGGCATGGCTCCTACGCCTCCTACCTCGCCGACAAGGCCAAGGTCTACGCGAACACGCAGAAGGCCTGCATCTACAACGCCGAGCAGATCGAGACCGAACGCATGGTCGAGGACGCGGACGTGGTGGAAGGCTGCCGGGCCGTGGGATTCACCACACTGACCCCGGCCATCAGCATGCTCGGCGTCGTGGAAGGGCTGCTGGTTGACCGGGCGTTCATCGCCGAACGCAAGGACAGCGCGGCCGAACTCGCCTCGATCGCCGACCTGGGACCGGTGGCGCCGCGCCACATGGTGGCCAACGCGCTGGCAGCCGCTGCCCTGGTCAGGGCCTACGGGGTGGAGCCATCGGCTGTGCGCCAGGGCCTGCTGAACTACCTTCCGGGAGACCACCGGATCCAGCTGGTGGCCCGGCACGACGGTGTGCTGTGGATCAACGATTCCAAAGCCACCAACCCCCACGCCGCCGCCGCCTCGTTGTCCGCATTCCAGAATGTGGTGTGGATCGCGGGAGGCTTGTCCAAGGGCGTGAATTACGACTCCCTGATCCAGGAACAGGGCAGCCGGCTCAAGGCCGTGGTCCTGATCGGCGCGGACTCCAGCGATCTGCAGGCCGCCCTGAAGCGACACGCGCCGGATGTCCCCGTGATCGGGCAGGGCAAGGGCGAGACTGAAGACGTGCAGACTGCCGGTATGGCCAAAGCCGACGCAGGCCCTTCGCCGATTTTCGGCGAGACTGTGATGGCCCAGGCCGTTGCCTCGGCGGCTCAGCTGGCCGCCTCCGGGGACACTGTGCTGCTGGCCCCGGCGGCTGCTTCCATGGACCAGTTCTCTTCCTATGCTCACCGTGGCGATGCCTTCATCGAAGCTGTCCGCGAGCTCGTGGAAGGGCAGGCTCAGACCAGCGAGGAGTAACAATGGTCAGCACGCCCACACGTACGACGGCGGCACGATCCGCCGCAGGCGGGGCCAGCACTGGCACGCCCRCCGGCCGTCCGTCCCCTTCGGCTGCAYGGCCAACGGCCGGCGGCCCCGCCGTCACCCCCGCGGCCCGGGTGCGTGCCTGGAGCCGCGGATTCTGGTCCGCGCTGGAAGGCACCGGCAAGTCCCGCAACGGATCCACGTACTACCTGATCCTTGGCTCCACCCTGGCGCTGACTGCGATCGGGATCATGATGGTCCTCTCGGCCTCCAGCGTGGAAGCCATCGCCGCGGGGGAGTCGCCGTACTCGGCCGCCCTCAAACAGGGCGGATTCGCCGCGATTGGCGTCTTCGCGATGCTTGTCCTCTCCCGCGTGAACGTGGTCTGGCTACGGCGCTTCGCCTGGCCGCTCATCTTCCTGGCCATTGCGCTGCTGGGCCTGGTCCTCCTCGTGGGACGCAGCGCGCTGGGCAACCAGAACTGGATCGACGTCGGTCCGTTCACGTTCCAGCCCTCCGAAGCCGCCAAGCTTGCCCTCGCGCTCTGGATGGCCACCGTGCTTGACCGCAAGGCCAAGCTCCTCCACGAATGGCGCCACGCGCTCATTCCGGTCGTGCTCCCGGGCGCCATTGCGGTCCTGGGCCTCATCCTGGCCGGAAACGACCTCGGGACGGCCATGATCGTGATGATCATCGTGGCCGCCGCGCTGTTCTTCGCCGGCGTGCGGCTGTACCTTTTCGGCTTCGCCGGGGCGGTCCTGGCCCTTGGCGCGACGATCCTCGCCGTCACGAGCCCGAACCGGATGTGCCGCATCCTGTCATGGACGGGCCAGACCTGCGCCGACGGCTCCGACCTGAACTACCAGTCCACCAACGGCCTGTACGGGCTCGCATCCGGCGGCTGGTTCGGTGTCGGACTGGGCCAGAGCCGGCAGAAGTACAGCTGGATCCCGGAAGCGCACAACGACTTCATTTTCGCGATCATCGGCGAGGAACTCGGACTGGTCGGCACGATCGTCGTCCTGGTCCTGTTCGCCATCCTCGGAACCGCCATCTACCGCGTGGTCGTCGCCCAGCACGATGTCTTCCACCGCGTCCTGGCCGGCACGATCATGGTCTGGCTGCTGGGCCAAGCCAGCGTCAACATGGCCGTGGTCACCGGGCTGGCACCGGTGATCGGTGTCCCATTGCCGTTCATTTCCTATGGCGGCTCGGCCCTGCTGATGTCGCTGTGCGCAATCGGCGTCGTCCTGTCCCTGGCCCGGGCCCAGATGGACCCGGGCATGCAGCCGAAGAAKATGCTCAGGTTCGGCCCGGCCGCCTTTGCCAATTCCGTGCGGAGGGCCCGCGCTGCCCGGGCTGCAAGGACTGCCGCCAGCCGGTCCGCCGCCAGCACGGCCTCCAGCCGGTCCGCCGCCCGTACGGCAGCCCGACCCAAAGCCCCCGCAAGTAAGAGCCCCACCAAGGCCCCCGCAAGCAAGAGCCCCGCCAAGAGCCCCGCCACCAAGAACCGTACGAAAGCGTAAACAGCCCTTCATGAACACCGAGTCGCCCTTGTCCGTGGTCCTTGCCGGCGGCGGAACCGCCGGCCATATCAGCCCGCTGCTGGCAATTGCCGGCGCCCTCCGGCAGTCCCACCCCGGAGTGCAGCTTCTGGCTGTCGGGACCCCCGGCGGAATGGAAGCGCGGCTCGTCCCGGCGGCCGGCCTGGACCTTGCCACCATCAGCCGTGTCCCGCTCCCGCGCAAGCCTTCCGCGGATCTGTTCCGGCTGCCGGGCCGGATGGCCGGTGCGGTGAAGCAGGCGGGTTCCATCCTGGACGGGGCCGGCGCCGACGTCCTGGTGGGGGTCGGCGGGTACGTGTGCACACCGATGTACCTCGCTGCCCGGCGCCGGAAGATCCCAATCGTGGTCCACGAGGCCAACACCCGTCCCGGCCTGGCCAACCGTGTCGGCGCAGGCCTCGGCGCCCACGTGGCAGTGGCCTTCGCCGAGACCAAACTGGGCCGCGCCGCCCGGCACGTAGGCATGCCCATGCGCCCCGAAATTTCCGGCCTCGACCGCGCGGCCGCCCGGGCCGGTGCACGGCAGGCGCTCGGCCTGGACGCGGACCGGCCGACGCTCATCGTCACGGGCGGGTCCTCGGGCGCCCAGAGCATCAACCGGTCCCTCGCTGCGGCCGTAGGGGCCCTCGCCGACGCCGGCGTGCAGACCCTGCACATCACCGGCCGTGGCAAGTCCGTCCACGACGCCGACGGCAAACCGCTCGCCGCGCCAGGCTACCGGCAGGTGGAGTACGTCGACGGCATGGAAACCGTCTATGCCGCGGCGGACCTGCTGCTGGCCCGTGCCGGAGCCGCCACGGTCTGCGAGGTGGCCGCCGTGGGCGTGCCTGCCGTTTTCGTGCCCCTGCCCATCGGCAACGGCGAGCAGGCGCTGAACGCCGCGGGCCTGGTCGCCGCGGGAGGCGCATTGATCGTCGATGACAAGGCCTTCTCCGCCGACTGGATCAGCGGGAACATCATTCCCCTGCTGCTGGACACGGACAGGCTGGCCCGGATGGCAGCCAGCGCCGAACAGCTCGGCATCCGCGACGCCGACCGGCGCATGGCCGATCTCATCCTCGACGTCGCGTCTTCGAACGAGCACAGCGGGAATCCGCAGCGTCCGAAACAACAGGGCACGAAACAGCAGCGTCCGAAACAGCAGGGCCCGAACCAGCACGGCAGGAAGCAGTAGAGCAATGACCCAGCCCCAACACGGCACGCATGCCCTGGAATCCCTCGGCCGCGTCCACTTCATCGGCATCGGCGGCGTCGGCATGTCCGCCGTTGCCCGCATCATGGTGGCCCGCGGCATCCCGGTGAGCGGCTCCGACGCCAAGTCGCTGCCCGTCATGGCGGACCTCGCGGCCGCCGGGGCGCGGATCGCCGTCGGCTATGCTCCCGGCAACCTGGGAGACGCCCAGACGGTGGTCGCCGGCTCCGCGATCCGGGCCGACAACCCCGAGCTCGCAGCGGCCCGTGCCGCCGGACTCCCGGTGCTGCACCGCTCCGAGGCGCTGGCCGCCACGATGGCGGATGACACTGTGGTGGCAGTCGCCGGAACGCACGGCAAGTCCACCACGACCTCCATGATCACGGTGCTGCTGCAGGGCGCCGGGCTGGACCCGTCTTTCGCGATCGGCGCCAACGTCCCGGCGCTCGGAGTCAACGCGGCACACGGCACGGCGGGCATCTTCGTCGCCGAGGCCGACGAGTCGGACGGCTCCTTCCTGAATTACCGCCCCACGATCGCCGTGGTGACCAACGTCGAGCCGGACCACCTGGACTTCTACGGCACCGCCGAGGCCGTCTATGCTTCCTTCGACAGCTTCACGGCACTGCTCCCGGCGGACGGCGTCCTGGTGGCGTGCGCTGACGACCCCGGGGCCAGGGMACTGGCCGAGCGCACCCTGGCCCGCGGCAACACCCGCGTGGTGCTTTACGGAACCGCCGCCGACGCCGCCATCCGGCTGCACGACGCGGGACCTGGCCGGATGGGGATCTCGACGACGGCGGGCACGTTCGGCGTCGAACTGCAGGTTCCGGGCCGGCACAACGCACTCAACGCTGCCGCCGCCTTTGCCGTGGCGGTCGAACTCGGCGTCGCGCCCGACACCGCTGCGGCGGCACTGGCCCACTTCTCCGGCGCCTCGCGCCGTTTTGAGTTCAAGGGGGAGGGCCGCGGCGTCCGCGTCTACGACGACTATGCCCACCACCCCACGGAAGTCCGCGCCGCCCTGTCCGCGGCACGTGCCGTCGCCGGGGAGCACAAGGTGCACGTGCTCTTCCAGCCGCACCTGTTTTCCCGGACCCGCGAATTTGCCCGCGAGTTCGCCGAAGCGCTCAACACGGCGGACACGGCCCTGGTCCTGGACATCTATCCTGCCCGCGAGGATCCCATTCCAGGGGTCACCAGCGGGCTGATCGCCGAGCACCTGGGCTCAGGCGGCCGCCTTGTCGGACCCGACGGGGAGGCTGTGCGGGCGCTGCTGGCGGCCGCCGGCCCCGGGGACATCGTGCTGACCGCCGGCGCCGGGGACGTCACGGCCTACGGGCCGCTGATTGTCGAGGCCCTGACGGCCGAGGCCGCCGGTGCCTAGCACCAGGCGCCCCACCTACCGTGGCGGGTCCGGCACTAGCGGGTCCGGCACCGGCGGATCCGGCTCCCGGCCGCCGTCCGCCGGTACTGGCACGGATGTCATTTCTGCGTCCAAGACCGCCACGGACACCGCCGCGGACACCGCCGTCGGCCGGTCCCGCAATCCGCAGAACCCGCAGGGCACCCCGGACAACGGTCCCGGCAAGGTGCTGTCCTTCCCCGAGCCCAAGGGCAAGCGCCGCCGGCGGATCCTGCTGAGCACCATCGGGATCGTGGCTGTGCTGATGGCGGGGATCGTCGCGGCCGCCGTCTACTCGCCGGTGCTGGCCCTGCGCACGGTCACGGTGGAGGGTACAAAGATGCTGCACCCGGATCAGGTCCAGGCCGCACTCGCGCCCCTTCAGGGCAAGCCGCTGCCGCAGATCAGCGAGGAGGAGGTCACAGCCCTGCTCAAGCCGCTGGTCCAGGTCAAGGACGTCACCGCGAAGGCGCTGCCGCCCGCCACTTTGCAGGTACACGTCACCGAGCGCATTCCCGTGGCCCTGGTCAAGCAGGGCAAGACCTTCCAGCTGGTGGACGTCGACGGTGTCCAGCTCAGCACCACCGCCGATGCCGCCTCGGTATCGCTGCCGGTGATCGACGGCGGCAGCGGAACGCTGCCGAAGGACCTGTTCCAGGCCATCACGGCGGTCCTGGGGGCCCTGCCGGCGGATGTGCTGGCGCGGCTCTCCAACGCCTCTGCGGCGTCGGCCGACGCCGTCGAACTCAAACTCGTCGACGGGCAGACAATCGTCTGGGGCAACGCGGGGGAGAAGGAGCTGAAGGCGCGGGTCCTTTCTGCCCTCCTGAAGGTCCCGGCCGACCCCAAAAACCCGGTGAAGGTCTACGATGTCAGCGTGCCCCGGCACCCTGTCACGCGGTAGCCGGCAATCGGATCCGCCGCGGCGGGGATGTCCAGCGGACGTCCAGCTGCCCGCGGGACTACTTACAGGGGCTATTTGCCCGGTATTCCCGCGACACGCGGCGCCGGTTATTGAATGTCCCCTGCATAGGAAATACCGTCACAGACATGAGTTACTTGACATAACTATAACCTTCAAGTCGAAGGTTAAGGTTCAAAGCTTCAAGCAGGACTCGATCAGTTTTCGCATTAGTACACGAACAAGGGACACGTAACGTGGCAGCTCCGCAGAATTACTTGGCCGTCATCAAGGTCGTCGGCATCGGCGGCGGTGGCGTGAACGCAGTCAACCGCATGATCGAGGTCGGTCTTCGCGGCGTCGAATTCATCGCCATCAACACCGATGCCCAGGCATTGTTGATGAGCGATGCCGACGTCAAGCTCGACGTCGGGCGTGAGCTGACCCGTGGACTCGGTGCTGGCGCGAACCCTGAAGTTGGCCGGCAGGCCGCGGAGGACCACGCCGATGAAATCGAAGAGGTCATCCGGGGCGCAGACATGGTCTTCGTCACCGCCGGTGAAGGCGGCGGAACCGGCACCGGCGGCGCCCCCGTCGTCGCCCGGATCGCCCGCTCCCTTGGCGCCCTGACCATCGGCGTCGTGACGCGCCCCTTCACGTTTGAAGGCCGCCGCCGTGCCGGCTCCGCCGAGGCCGGCATCGACGCCCTGCGCGATGAAGTCGACACCCTGATCGTGATCCCGAACGACCGCCTGCTCTCCATCAGCGACCGCAACGTCTCGGTCCTGGACGCGTTCCGTTCCGCCGACCAGGTCCTGCTCTCCGGTGTCCAGGGCATCACGGACCTCATCACCACCCCCGGCCTGATCAACCTGGACTTCGCAGACGTCAAGTCCGTCATGCAGGGTGCCGGTTCCGCGCTGATGGGCATCGGTTCTGCCCGCGGCGAAGACCGCGCCGTGAAGGCCGCGGAGCTGGCCATCGCCTCCCCGCTGCTGGAAGCTTCGATCGACGGCGCGCACGGCGTGCTGCTGTCCATCCAGGGCGGCTCGGACCTTGGCCTGTTCGAAATCAACGAGGCAGCCCGCCTGGTCCAGGAAGTCGCCCACCCGGAGGCCAACATCATCTTCGGCGCCGTGATCGACGACGCCCTCGGCGACGAGGCACGCGTCACCGTCATCGCCGCCGGCTTCGACGACGTCAAGGCCACCTCGCCGTCCATGGACCAGTCCCTGCCGGCCGCGCCGCAGCGTCCCGCGTCCGCCGCTCCCGCCCCGGCGCAGGCACCCG
>NZ_JBFTZL010000115.1:0-12258 GCF_056406825.1 Arthrobacter sp. P1_A5
GCACTGCTGTTCACGGTGGTGGCCGGCAGCGATATCCGGGCCGCGCTCGGAACTGATGCCCCGCTGGCGCTGCTTTCCGCGGCGGCCGTGGGGCTGCTCTATTCCCTGCTGAGTGTCCTGTTCTTCCGCCGGCCGGTGGCAGAGACAGCCGTCGGCGCGATGGCCAGCAGCTACGCGAACGCCAACAACATCGGGATCCCCGTCTCCCTCTACGCCGTGGGAACGGCCCAGCACGTGGCTCCCGTCCTGCTGGCACAGATCCTCGTCCTGGCGCCGGTCTATTTGACCCTGCTGGGTGTTGCATCGGGGTCCAGGATCTCTTGGCGGAAAATGCTGCTGCAGCCCTTAGCCAACCCCATGATCATCGCCTCCGGCCTGGGCGCGGCGGTCGCACTGACCGGCTGGAAAGTTCCGGAACTGCTGCTGAAACCCGTCGACATGCTCGCCGGCGGCGCCGTCCCCATGGTGCTGCTGGCCTTCGGACTGTCCCTGGCCGGCAAGGCCCCGCTGCAAAAGGGCGACGGGCGCACTGAATCGCTCGTCGCCACCTTCCTGAAGATCGCAGGCATGCCCGTGATCGTCTGGGCGCTGGGCCGCTTCGTCTTCGGCCTCGAGGGGCAGCACCTGCTGGCCATCGTGATCATGGGCGCTCTGCCCACGGCCCAGAATGTCTTCCTCTTCGCCTCCCCGTACCGGCGCGGCGTGATCGTTGCCAGGGACGTCATCCTGTGCACCACCCTGCTCTGCGCCGGCTCTTTGCTGGTCATCGCCTGGCTGCTTGGCTGACTGCGGCGAAACACTCTTCCAGCACTTGTTATACAAGTAAGTAGCTTGTAGCCTAAGTTGAGCGGGGCGGAGTTGCCTCGCAGGAACTTCAGGGAGAACCATGACCAGCGTTGATCTCATCCGCCATGTAAAGCTGTCCACAGCCAGGCTTCCGCTCGCCGTTCCGATCAGTGACGCGAAAGTGTTCACCGGACGCCAGAAGCCGATGACCGAGGTCGTGTTCCTTTTCGCCGAAATCACCACCGAACAGGGCCACAGCGGAATCGGGTTCAGCTACTCCAAGCGCGCCGGCGGGCCGGCCCAGTACGCGCACGCCAAGGAAGTCGCCGAAGGCATCATCGGCGAGGACCCGAACGACATCGGCCGGCTCTACACCAAACTTCTCTGGGCCGGGGCGTCCGTGGGCCGCTCCGGCGTGGCCACCCAGGCGCTGGCCGCCATCGACATCGCGCTCTACGACCTCAAGGCCAAGCGCGCCGGCCTGCCGCTGGCCAAGTTCCTGGGCGCGTACCGTGACTCCGTGCAGACCTACAACACGTCGGGTGGTTTCCTCAACGCCTCCCTGGCCGAGGTCAAGGCCCGCGCCACCGTCCTGCTGGACGAAGGCATCGGCGGCATCAAGATCAAGGTCGGCCTTCCGGACACCGCCGAGGACCTGCGCCGCGTCGCCGGTATCCGCGAGCACATTGGCTGGGACGTCCCACTCATGGTGGACGCCAACCAGCAGTGGGACCGCGCCACCGCATTGCGGATGGGCCGCCGACTGGAAGAATTCAACCTCGTCTGGATCGAGGAACCACTTGACGCGTACGACTTCGAAGGCCACGCGGACCTCGCCCGCGCCCTGGACACCCCCATCGCCACGGGCGAGATGCTGGCCTCGGTCGCAGAGCACAAGGGCCTGATCAGCGCCAACGGCTGTGACATCATCCAGCCTGATGCCCCGCGTGTCGGCGGCATCACCCAATTCCTGCGCCTGGCCGCCCTGGCCGACGAGCGCGGACTCGGCCTCGCCCCGCATTTCGCCATGGAAATCCACCTCCACCTCGCCGCCGCCTACCCGCGCGAGCCCTGGGTGGAACACTTMGACTGGCTCGATCCGCTGTTCAACGAGCGCCTCGAAACCAAGAACGGCCGCATGCTGGTCCCGGACCGCCCCGGGCTGGGCATCTCCCTCAGCGAGCAGGCGCGCGCCTGGACCACAGAATCTGTGGAATTCGGCAAGTAACCTTGAAGCCATGAGCCGGAACCTGACCGCGGACCTCGCGAGCGATCTTCGACGCCGCATCGTCGACGGCGTCCTTGCGCCGGGCGCGAAGCTGCCCAGCGAAAACACCCTGATCAGCGAATTCGGCGTCAGCCGGACCGTGGTCCGTTCGGCGCTGACCCGGCTGCAGGCTGAGGGGCTCGTCGAAACCGAACGCGGGCGGGGCAGCTTCGCGCTGACCCCGCCGCCGGACGGCCCGCAGCAGTCGGCCGGCAGCCGCCCCGTGGCCAGCCTGGAAGACCGCCTGTGGCAACTGGAGTTCCGCATCGCGGTGGAGTCCGAGGCTGCGGCCCTCGCCGCCCGGAACCACACAGACCGGCAGCTGAACGCTGTCCGGAAGGCTTTTGAAGACTTCGTGGACAGTGCGGCCCACCCGGGACATGCCATGAAGGCTGACTACGAGTTCCACCGGGCCATTGCCGCAGCCTCCGGAAACCCCTTTTACTCCGACTGCCTCGCATCCCTGGGGCCGACCATGATCGCGATGCCCCGCGGCCGGCTCGTGGGCAGCGGCGAGCCTGATGCGCGCGGGCATTTCGACCAAGTGGTGCAGGAACACGAATCAATCGTCGCCGCCATCGCGGAGGGCGACGGACCGTCGTCGTCAGCGGCGATGCGGAGCCATCTGGCAAATTCCCGACGGCGGCTGCGCGCCGCCGCTCCCGGCCACGGCTGACCCCAGGGCCCGGACATCGGGCGGGGGGCTTCCAGTCCCTCAAGGTATCCATCTATGCAATTAATGTGTTGGACGGGCATTACCGCCGCCGAATAAAGTGAAGAATCGCTGTGGCGAGGGCCACAATCAACTGCCCGCCCCGGCCGACCAGCTTCGCCAATTCAAAGGAAATCTCCATGCAGTCTGTCGACAACGCTGTCACGGACGTGGCCTTGGCCACGAAAAAGTTCTTCAAGCGGGTGCTGCCCATCATGCTCGTCATGTTGGTCTGCAACCAGCTCAACCGGTCCAACATCGGCTATGCCCAGGAGCATCTGCACGCAGATGTCGGCATCGGCGCCGCCGCCTACGGGTTCGGGGCCGGGCTGTTCTTCATCGCCTACGCAATCTTCGAACTGCCCAGCAACGTGATGATGGAGAGGTACGGCGCCAAGGTCTGGCTGGCCAGGATCATGATCAGCTGGGGCATCGTCTCTTTTCTGATGGTGTTCGTGCAGAACGAGACCATGTTCTACGCCCTGCGGTTCCTCCTCGGCGCAGCGGAAGCCGGTTTCTTCCCCGCCGTCATCTTCTACTTCGCCCGCTGGGTGCCGGCCGGGCAGCGGGGCAAAGCAACAGCGATCTTCATCGCAGGCTCCTCGGTCGCCGCGGCACTCTCCGGCCCGATCGCCGGAATGCTGCTCAGCCTCAACGACGTCCTGGGATTCCGCGGCTGGCAGTGGCTGTTCGGCTTCGAGGGGTTGCTTTCCGTGGTTGTCGGCATTGCGGTGTTCTTTGTCCTTGACGCCAAGATCGCGGACGCCACATGGCTGACAGCGGGCGAGAAGTTTGCCCTCACCGCGGCGATTGCGGACGAGGACGCCCAGCACGCCCCCGCCTCAGGCGGGAATCCCAGCGGGAAGATCAACCGCTGGAAGATGCTCCTGAACCCCCAGATCCTCCTCCTTTGCGGCATCTATTTCTCCGTGCAGCTCTCCATCTACGCCAACACGTTCTGGCTGCCCAGCATCGTCAAGCAGATCCCGGGGACCACGGACCTGAGCGTCGGATTCCTCTCCGCCATCCCTTGGGTCTGCGCCGTGATTGCCATGTACTTCGCCGCCAAGTGGCAGGACAAGGCCAAGTCCAAGCGGCCCCTCCTCGTCGCTGCGCTCCTGGTCGCCGCCGTCGGAACACTCGCAGCCGCCGTCGCCTCCCCGGTCCTGGCCCTCGTGTTCCTGGCCATCGCCGCCATGGGATTCAAGAGCGCGTCACCGTTGTTCTGGACCATCCCCCAGTCAGGCCTGCACCCCCTCATCCTCGCGCCGGCCATTGCCATCATCAACTCCCTGGGCAACCTCGGTGGCTTCGTGGCGCCGTTTGGTTTCGGCATCATCAAGGAGCAGACCGGCAGCGTCATCCCGGGGCTCTTCGCCCTCGCAGCGGCATCGACAATCGCCGCCGGCCTTGTCTACTTCCTCAAGGAGCGCAAGTCCGAGGCCGCGGCAGGGCCCGTGGCTGCACCCGAGGAGGCGCCGGCGTTCGCCGTGGCCGCCAAGTAGACGGGCACGGAAAGGACAGGCAGGCGCCCGACGGGCGCCTGCCTTTTCCATCGCCCATGCCGCGCTCAGTGGCTCTTGCGTGCGTCCTGCAGGTGCCGGTCGAGCTTTTCTTCGGCTTCGCGGCGCCGCTGACCGATGATGCGCAGCTGCTGCGTGATCGGATTTCCGTAGCCATCAACGTCGCGGTGATGCGTGCCCTTCAGGCGCTCGGGGCCGGAGGGCAAGCTCACCCGCGGTTCAGTATTTTCGCCCATACCGGGATGATCCCACACTGCCCGCCGGCTGAAAAGGACGGCTATTGCGCCGAAGAACCGGCCGGCACGCCGGGTTCATTCCGGCCTCGTGTCCCGATGCAGGTCCGTGTCGAGGGCATGGGCGCTGGCCAACCTGGCCAGCAGGATACCCAGCTGCGCAGACTGTTCGCTGGTGAGCGGGGCCAGGAGTTCGGCCTCGTGCCGTTCGGCGATTCCGCGCAGTGCCCCGAGAGCCTTCGTGCCCTCGGCCGTCAGCCGGAGCTCGTAGTTCCGCCGGTCGGCGCTGCTGCGCACGCGGGCCACCAGCCCTCGCGTTTCCAGCGAGTCGATGAGGGGAACCACGCGGCTCGGCACTGCCCCCAGGCGGTCGGCCAGGGACCGCTGGCTCAGTCCGGGGCTGCGGCCGAGCAGGCGGAGGACACCCGCGTCGCTTGGGGTCAGGCCGAGTTCGCGCGTGCGCTCGGCGAAGCGTGCCGATGCCAGCGCCCCGAGCTGGGACAGCAGGAAAGCGGTTCGTTTCGGCCGCGGCGGATCCGGTGAGTCCATGCCCCAATATTACGCCATTGACAGAATCATTCAACAGGTGAATCATTTTAGTTGTGACGTAATTATCGGAAAGAAGCCATCATGACTGACCTGTCCTCCCACCACACTGCTCCCTCGACCCGATCCGGCGGCCCCAACCCGGGCATCCTGGCGGCCGTGAGTCTGGGACTCACGATCGCGGCCCTGCTCAGCAGCGCGATCCTCACCAACGGGCAGGCCTACGTCTCGCCCTTCTCCCCCGCCGGCCAGGTCGCGGCATATTTTCACGGGAACACCGACGCCGTGCGGCTCGCCAGCCTGTTCCAATTCGGCTCAGCGGTCCCGCTCGGCATCTTTGCGGCCACCGTTTACGCCCGGCAGCTCCGGCTTGGCGTGCGCGTCCCCGGGCCCGCAATCGGCTTCTTTGGCGGCATTGCCGCCTCGGTGTTCCTCATGCTCTCGGCCGCCGTGGGGTGGGTCCTGAGCCGCCCGGAAATCACCACCGATGTGCCATTGACCCATGCATTGTCGTTTCTCGCATTCATCACGGGCGGCGTCGCCTATGTGGTCGGCTTGGGACTCCTCATCGCCGGAATCGCCGTCCCCGCCCTCATCCTGCGCTTCGTGCCGCGCTGGCTGGCCTGGGCCGGCCTGGTCATCGCCGCCCTGTCCGAACTGAGTTTCCTCTCCATGGTGATCGAGCCGCTCCAGTTCCTGCTGCCCGTCGGGCGGTTCGGCGGCCTGCTCTGGCTTGTTGCCGTCGGATTCCTGTTACCGCGGAGCCGGGCTGCCGCGAATCGACGCGAACCCTGAGCCTGTCGAGCTGGCCGCCCGGTCTAGGCTCCCTCCCCGGAAAGGCCTCCGAGCACGCCCGCGTCCGCGCGGCCATAGCGCACGCGCTCGATGGGACGATGATGCAGCAGGGGTTGACGGGCGGCTGAACGGCGCCCGGGCGACCGTCCGGCGCCTGATATCGAGGGCTGTGCGGGCGTTTCCGCCGCCCCTTCAACCGGCCACGATCCCGAGAGCCCTGCATACCTTCCTGGAGCCAGCGGGGCGGAAAACCGTGAAGACACTTTACAACGGGAAAGACCGGTCTGTCTCGGATCGGGGACAGATTTGAATGCAGCGCCAGGCCCTGTGGCAATTCCTAATCGCGGCTCTGGATGACTTCCTTCAGCCATGCGATTGCGTCGGTCCTGGATGTAAAGAACTCGTGCGGGTACTTGGTCTCCCGGCTCGTGGCGGAAGCGATCACCCTGTCGACTGTGCTGGATCCGAGGACCGCGATGGCCACCACGCCCCTGCTCTGCGCGAACTGATATCTGGCCGCCGCGCTGAACACCACGTCGGTCATCTCAGAGAGCATTGGCATCGGCGTCCCGCCACTGATCCGGTCCACGGCAAGCATGGCGTCCCGGGCGTCRTCGGCGTCCACGAAGGAACCCGGGCGCCAGACGCTCTTGAGTATCCCTGCATCGACGCTGAGCGAGTTCTTCCCGTCGGCGGCGTCGATTGGTCCCTGCATCATGCCGGTGATCCTAGGCCCGAACTGCGGCGGCGCCCGGCACCGYGCCCATGGTGTGGCCGGCGAACGCCGCACGGCGTGGATTCTGGCCTCGCCTGAGGAACAACCGCGGGGTGCCGTACGTTGCACTTAGCCTAGTAAAGACTCGAGAAAGAGAACAAGCCACGTGGCAACCGATTACGACGAAGTCCGCTCGGACGTTAAGGAAACCCAGGAAAACTCCCTGGAAGCACTCCAGTCCGCCAACGCACCGGACGCCCGCAGCGTCGTCCAGGAACTGGACGAGGCCGACGGGCTGGACGGGGCCGGAGTCCCCGGCGGCGAGTTCATCGCCGAAGAGCTGATTGTCCAGGTCATCCCGCAGGCCGACGACGAGTTCACCTGCAGCTCCTGTTTCCTGGTCCGGCACCGTTCCCAGATCGCCCGGCAGTCCGGCACCGATATCTACTGCACGGACTGCGAGGGCTAAAAGCGGGGAAGGCCCAAAGCCAGGTCTATGGTCCTACTCGAACCGGGTGGCCGGGATAGCGGTGCTGGAACGGACCAGTCCGAACGCCGCTGTCACTGCGGCCAGTGCGAGCAGGATGCTGAAGGACACGGCGGCGTAGTATACGGGGCCGGGCCAGGTGATGTTCCGGCCCCCGCCAAATGAGATAACCATCAGCCAGGCCACGAAGAATCCGAGCCCGGCTGACAACAGAAGCACTGCCACAAGGGGAACCGCGGCCTCTCTTGCGATGACCCCACGAACAACTTCAACGGGCATACCCATCAGCCGCATCAGGCCCAGCACGCGTTTTCGGTCCAAAATTGCCGCAGCCGTGGACACGGCCAGAGAAATGCCGGCGATGACGACGGCGACGAAGGTGCCGTCCGGGGCAAGGATGCCGGCCAGGCAGTGCAGCAGGGTGGACTTACCCGACCCCGACGGGCCCATGACCGCGAGTACCTCACCGGCGTGAACGTCGACGTCGATACCGCGCAGCGCCTCGGTCTGTCCGAACGCGTGGCGGACACCGCGGGCGCTGAGGATGGGTGCAGTGGTGTCGATCGTGCCCATGCGCTCTGGAGCTCCTTTTTGAGTTGGGTCAGCCGGGCACTGATCAGCTCGATCCAGCGCAGGTCAGCCTCGATGTGGAAGAGGCCGTAGTCGCACATCAGCACCTGCAGCACACTCAGTGCATAGTCCGAGTCCAGCGCATCGGCAGGCTTTCGTCGTCCTGGCGCCTCACCTTGGGCCGGTACCAAGGTTTTCCAAAGTTGCGGTGGGGATCATGGGCGACATTCCACAACTGCATTGGGGGCGCGGTCATGACTTCTCAGACCGAGGCGGTTTCCGTTCGGGACGACGGTTCTGCTGTTTCACCCAAATGGACATCCCGAGACCTGGATGGAGGAAATGGGTGATGAGGCAGCACTTCAGAGGGCTCCTGCGATGGACAGCGGTCATCCTCGTCCTGGCGGTGGCCGGCGTCGGCGCAATCAGCGGGGCCGCGCAGGCCGCGCCCAGCCACGACAACCCCCATTACACGGCGGGCGCTCCCGGCAGCGGGGACGCGTATTTCCCGTTCGCCGGCAACGGCGGCTATGACGTCCTGCACTACGACCTCGCCCTCCGCTATACGCCACCGACCAATCCCGCGGTGCTCGCAGGCCGCCTCAGCGGGGTCGCGACTGTCACCGTCCGTGCGAAGCAGAACCTGGAGTCGCTCAACTTCGACCTGCGCGGCCTCGGCGTCACGTCGGTCCAGGTCGACGGCAAGGCAGCCAAGTGGTCCCAGGTGCAGAACGACGCGGACCGGATCTGGGAACTCACGGTCGGGCTGCGGCCGAAGCTGAAGGCCGGACAGACGACGTCGATCGTGATCGAGTACGGCGGAACCACCGGCCGGCCGCTCGACACCACGGGAGCGCTCTACGGTTGGGTCACCACCGCTGACGGCGCGATGGTCGTCAACGAGCCCGAGGGCGCGGCGACCTGGTATCCCGTGAATGACGACCCTGAAGACAAGGCGACCTATACGTTCCGCATTACGGTGCCGGCAGGGAAGACGGCCGTGGCGAACGGCCTGCCCGTCGGCCGGCCGGCGACGAAGACGGGATGGACCACATGGACGTGGAAGGCCTCGGACCCGATGGCCAGCTATCTGTCGACGGCGAACGTCGGCGACTTTGCCCTGTCGTACGACGTCGGTCCGCACGGGCTGCCCATCATCAATGCGATCGACGCGGACGTGACGGGAGCGGCACTGGCCGAGACGAAGGCGTCGCTTGCGTTGCAGCCGCAGATGATCGCATTCCTTGACGGCCAGTTCGGGCGGTACCCATTCGAGGCCTTCGGCGCAATTGCCGACGACGACACGGTCGACTATGCGCTGGAGACGCAGACGCGGCCGGTCTACTCGGAGGTTGCGGACGAATACACGGTGGTGCACGAACTCGGGCACCAGTGGTTCGGAGACGCGGTAAGCCCGTCCGACTGGCAGGACATCTGGCTGAACGAGGGCTGGGCGACGTACATCGAGTGGCTGTGGGCCGAGCACCAAGGCGCGGCCACGATGCCGGAACAGTTCGGAGACGCGGTGGCATACCTCGACGCGAACAACCGCTGGGCGCTGAACATCGCAGACCCGGGCCGTGACAACTTGTTCGCGGGCCAGGTCTACCTCCGCGGGGCGGCTGCCCTCTACGCGCTGCGCGCGAAGATCGGCGACGCGGCATTCCTCAGCGGCACCCGGACGTGGTTGAGCCGCTACAACGACTCGACGGCGACGACGGAAGACTTCGAAGCCGTGATGGAAAACGCGTCCGGCCAGCAGCTCGACGCGTTCTTTGACGACTGGCTGCGCAAAGGCGACCGCCCGGGGATGCCACAGCCAGCAGCAGCAAAAACTCAAGTGATCCCAGGACCGGCCCCCACGCATTCCCACAACACGCCGAGGAGCACCCTCCGGTAGTGGCGAGGAACTTCCGGCTTGGCGCGACACCCGCGCCAAGCGGCATCCGCCCTACCTCCGCGACGCCCTAACGGCCATCGCCGATCCCCCGCCGCGCCTCACGGGCTCGGCGGCTGCGACCATGCCGCCGTCAGGCAGGAACTCGATGGCGGTCGCGGCGCCGATCTCCGCTGCCGAGGTGAACGCATCCCCAGACGGGGTGAACTGATGGCCAAACGGTGCCAGCTGGCTGCCGTACTTGGCGATGAACTCCGGTTCGGCCGTGACCTTGGCCGTATTCCGTTGCGAGGCACGCGGTGCAGCGATCGCCCCGGAGATGGTCATGCCAAGGTCCACCCGGTTCAGGATGGTCTGCAGGACGGTTGTGATGATGGTCGATCCGCCGGGCGAGCCGAGGGCGAGGAACGGCTTGCCCTCCTTGAGGATGATGGTCGGCGACATGGACGAGCGCGGGCGCTTCCCCGGCTCGATCCGGTTCGGGTCGGCCGGGTCGTAGACGGTCGAGAAGTCGGTSAGCTCGTTGTTGAGCAGGAAGCCGCGGCCGGGGACCACCATGCCGGACCCTCCGGTCTGCTCGATCGTGAGCGTGTAGTCGACCACGTTCCCCCACTTGTCCGCGACGGTCAGGTTGGTCGTCGAGATGTTCTCGGTGTCCTTCTCGTCGGCGGGCGCGACGGCGGCGGCCGGGCACGCGCCGTCGTACGAGGACACGTTCCCCGGCGCAACCGGCTTCGCTGCCGCGTGCAGCGGGTCAATCTGGCAGGCACGCTCCTTGCCGAACACCGGGTCCGTGAGCGCGGCGGTGGGAACGCTCACGAACGCGGGGTCCCCCACGTACTTGCCACGGTCCGCGAAAGCAAGCGCGCTGGCCTCGAGGTAGTGGTGCAGGGCGCCCGGCGTGGACATCCCGGACAGGTTGGACGGCTCCAGGATGTTCAGCGCCTCGCCCACGGTGGTGCCGCCGCTGCTGGAGGGCGCCATGCCGTAGACGTCCAGGTCGCGGTAGTCCACGTGCGTGGGCGCCTGATCCAGGGCGCGGTATGCGGCGAGATCCGCCGTCGTCAGGTGGCCTGCCGGAACGGGAAGCTTTGTGTTGGAAGTCTTGGGCGGAGCCTGCACCGTGGCCGCGATCTCGGCCGCAAGCGGCCCGCCGTAGAAGCCGTCCGTGCCCTTTTTCGCGAGGAGCCGGTATGTCTCGGCGAGGTCGTGGTTCTGGAAGACACTGCCGACGGCGGGGGCGTCACCGCCCGGGAGGTAGAGGCTGCTGGTCGAGGGAAACGCCTCGAACCRGGCTTTGTTGTCGAGGGTCTGCTGGCGGAACGTCTTATCGACCACGAATCCACGGGTGGCCACCTTGATGGCAGGCTTGAGGGCATCGCCGAGGCTCAACGTGCCCCACCGGTCCAGGGCACGCGCCCAGGTAGCCGGGGTGCCGGGGACGCCAACGGAGACGCCGCTTGTGACGAGCTCGGGCGTGAAATTGAAGGGCTTGCCGGTCGCCGGGTCGATGAACGCGTCGTGCGGCATTCTGGCCGGTGCGGTCTCGCGGCCGTCGATCGTGCCCACCTTGCCGGTCTTCGCGTCGTAGAACACGAAGTAACCTCCGCCGCCAATCCCGGCACTGTACGGCTCAGTCACGCCAAGGGTCGCGGCTGCGGCGACGGCGGCATCCGCYGCGTTGCCGCCCTTGCGGAGKACCTCGATCGCMGCWGCGGATGCCTCCGSRTCCACRGTGCTCACMGCKCCRCCGTAGCCGGTKGCGGTTGMSGTCTTTKSRGTCTCCCGCGGRTMGGCSWRCGCWGGGSYGGCGACGGCGCCRCCCGTCACGCTCARTGCCAGRGCCGCYGTGACRGCCACCAGCCCCCGTGTCATATATGCCATGATCGCTCCCGAGTCCGTGTTACGTGTATTGACAGTGCTTGTCACGCTACTACGCAGGCGTGCGACACTCAACACTCGCGCCGATGGCATTGGATGCTCTTCCGGCAGCTGTCAGAAGTGGACTGCCGGGTGCTCGGTCACTTCAGTTTCATCAAAAATTGTCGGTGGCTCCTGAGATGATCTGAGTGTGGAGAGCAGGACAGTGTTGAGTGCGGAGAGCGGGGCGACCGTGGAAGCCGTCGCGGCGTCGGTTGCCGCGCTTGCCGCCTTGGCCGGATCGGCCGCTAGCGACGCCAATCCTGCGGTCGTCGATTCTTCGCCGGACGCGGATCCGCTGCGGCGGCTGGCGGACGGTTGCCTGGACGGGCTCGCCGAGGTCGCCCGGCTGGAGGCCCGGACCGCGGCGCTGAGGGTGCGGCTGACCGCCGACTACGCGCAGGCAACCAGGTTCCTGGCGCCGCCGGCGCCGTCCCCGCGGGACCGCGCCGCCCAAGCGATGGCACTGGTGGCCGAGGTCGCCTGTGTCCTGACCGTCAGCGAACGCGCCGCCGGGGCGCTGCTGTCCGAATCCCGGGCCCTGACGACGGCGCTGCCGCTGACCCTGGCCGCCCTGCAGGCCGGCACGATCTCCTGGCAGCACGCCCGGACCATCGTGGACGAAACCAGCAGCCTGGATGCGGCCGGTACGGCCGGGCTCGAGGCGCACTTCCTGGACCCCGAAGCGCCCAACCCTGCCCGCGGCTGCCCGGCGGGGGACCTCGTTCCGTCCCGGTTCCGGGCCAAGGCCCGCGCCTGGCGCGAACGCCACCACCCCGCCAGCATCGAGGAACGCCACACCAGGAG
>NZ_JBFTZL010000116.1:0-12087 GCF_056406825.1 Arthrobacter sp. P1_A5
GCATTGCGGCGTCCGCGGACCACCGCCGCCGGGCGGCCCAGTGCGGCAAAGGTCGCCAGCAGTTGGGAGAACCCGTGCCCCGGGTCCTTGACCGCAATGCTCAGGACGAGTTTGAAGAGGCTGCCCAGGAGGGCGCCGGCCGCGTGCAGCGGGACTTTCCAGCCGGCCGCGTGCTTGAGCCGCAGGTGCACCTGTGCCTTGCGTGCGGCCGTCGCGTTGCCAAGGGCGTGGGGACGGTGCGAGACATGGAACATCCGGGCGCTGGGGACCACCACCACGCGGTGCCCGGCGAGGCGGTTGCGCCAGCAGAAGTCGACGTCGTCGCCGCTTCCGGGCAGGGCCGGATCGAAGCCCCGGAGCTCCTCCCAGATGTCGCGGCGGACCAGCATGCCGGCGGAATTGACCGCAAAGGTATCGCTGCGGCCGTCGTACTGGCCCTGGTCGAGCTCGTCGGCGTCGATCAGCGTCAGCCGCTCGGCCCAGCGGCTCGTGGAGAGTCCGACGTCGATCAGCCGCCGCTCGGCATGCCAGTCCAGCTGCTTGCAGCCTGCCACCGTGACCGACGGCGCCCGTTCGACCGCGCGGAGGAGTTCGGCCAGGGCCTCGGGTGCCGGTGCGGCGTCGTCGTGCAGCAGCCAGATCCAGTCGGTGCCCGGCGCCGTGGCGGCGGAGCCCTCCGCAGGCCACGGCGCGAGGGCCTTGAGCCCGGCCATGACGGCTCCACCCATGCCGGACCGGGGCTGGTCGAAGACGGTGACGTTGACCTTGCCCAGTTCCTGTTCAAGGAGGGCGGCAGAGTGGTCGCGGGATCCGGTGTCGACACCGATCACGGCGTCGGCGGGCCGTGTTTGGGCCGCCAGCGCCGCAAGGGTCCTGGGGAGAAAATCACCGCCGTCGTGGGAGACCACGACGGCGGTGACTCGTACTTCTTGAAGAATTAGACTGCTCGCTTCCTAAGCCGGCGCCGCTCGCGCTCGGAGAGGCCTCCCCAGATCCCGAAGCGCTCGTCGTTGGACAAGGCGTACTCGAGGCACTGGGAACGCACGTTGCAGGCGCCGCAGACTTTCTTGGCGTCGCGGGTGGAGCCGCCCTTTTCGGGGAAGAAGGCTTCGGGATCAGTCTGGGCGCACAGGGCATCGGTCTGCCAGCCGAGCTCGCCCTCGTCGTCGAAGTCCTGCCGGGACGGCAGTCCGATCCAGACTGGCTGCCCGGCGGTACCGGAACCGGGCGAATGGAGCTCCATCGGCGGGTCGAGGGGATCGGTGTCATGATCCGGGCCGGACAGGAGCTCGTCGTGCGCTGCGAGGAAGGCCGTGGCGGCCTCCTGCAGGGAATCCTTGGTGTGTTCGTTATAGCGGTCAGCTGCGTCCGGATCCGCCGGATCTACGTACCAGTCAGTCGGCACGCCGCGTGACCGGTATTTCGCCGTGGCCTGGCCGGCAACTACGGCATCTTCATGGATACGCTCTGCTAGCCCCATGGCGTCCCCCTCCTGATTTACAGCCACTGCAAGACCCCCTTGGACACTCGGTTGAGTGCCGGTTTTGTGCAGTGGCTTTAGATAACTAATTACACGCGTGTAAGTATCCGGGAGTCAAGCCACGGCGGAGATAATAATCAACTTGATACACAAAGTGGAGGCACGCCACGCCCGGAATTTTTTCGCCTGTCCCGCGAGAACCCGCGGAATAATCAGGGTACTGAGCACTTTTGGGGCTTTTCATTGAATTTTCGGGAAATTTTCCCGCGCCCTGCGCGGACCCCGCCGAACACGGGGCCGCCGGGGTGACGGACGTCACGGAGCCGGGGGCTGATTGGCCGTGACAACAGCCGTGGCAAGATGAGGGCATGAGCATTCCGGCAATCGACCTGATGACAGCGCTGCGCTCCGGCCAGGCCACGGCGCCCCGGCTGACCTGGTACGGCCCCGATGCGGAACGGGTTGAACTCTCTGGCCGCGTGCTGGACAACTGGGTCGCGAAGACTTCCAACCTGCTGCAGGACGAACTCGACGCCGAACCGGGCATGCGGCTGCGCCTGGACCTGCCCGCGCACTGGAAGTCGGTGATCTTGGCCCTCGCGGCCTGGCAGCTTGGCATGGAAGTGGTCTTCGACGACGCGGAGGCGGACCTGCTGGCCACCGCGGACCCTGGTCCGGGCGCTGCCGCGGGCGGGTTCGACGCCGTCCTGGCCGTGTCGTTGCCGGCACTGGCCATGCGGTGGACGGGTGAACTGCCCAGCGGCGTCCTCGACTATGCCGCCGAGGTCCGCTCCCACGGCGACATTTTCATGCCCCACGTGGATCCGGAGGCGGAACGTCTCGCCGTCCGCACCTCCGACGGCGCAGTCCATGCGCACGGGGCGCTCCTGGACGGTTTTGCCGCGGCCCAGGACCCCGGACTGCGGCTGCTGGTTCCCGCGGCCGACGGCCTCGAAACCGTCCTTGCGCAGTCATTGGGGACCTGGAAGGCCGACGGTTCCGTGGTCCTGGTGCACCCCGAGGTAGTGGTGACCGGCAAACTGCGGGACGCCGAGCGCATCAGCGGGGACTGATCCCCTGGCACTGACTTCCGGGACGGCGGTTCCTTAGGCCGGCGGGCCGGGCAGTTCCGAATCGTTGACGCGTTCCCTGACGGCCGACGTGGCAACGGGCTGGGAGTGCGGGTGCCGTTCGATGATCTCGTGGTCGTGCGAGAACTCCGGCTCTGCGTCGAGTTCCTGGTTGAACACCAGGAAGCGGTAGGCAAAGAACCGGACCACGGTCGCGACCAGGATGCCGACCACCCCGGCCAGGAAGAGCATGTTCTTGTCGGTGACTCCCATGCCGTACTTCGCGACGGCGGTCAGGCCGGTGGAGATACCGATGCCGATCCCGTTGATGATGAGGAACATCACGAACTCGCGCAGCACGTTGGCCTGCCGGCGGTGCCGGAACGTCCAAAAACGGTTCGCAACCCAGGAAAAGACCGTCGCCACGCTGGCCCCGAAGAAGCGGGCCTTGGCCTCGCTGTCGGTCATGGGACCGTGCATCAGGTAAAACGTCAGTCCGTTGTCGATGACGAACGCGATGCCGCCGACGGCACCGAACTTGGCCACTTCGCGCCAGAACAGCGAGGCAAGCCCGCGCATGCGCTCGTTAAGTGTAGTAATCATGACCCTCCGTGGCCTTCTGGAACTGTCGGCCATTGGGCCAAACGCCCATTTTAGCGCCGTTTCCCGGGAGTTCGCCCGCAGCTGCCGCTCAGACGGCTCCCTGCGGATCCGGCGGCGGGCGCCCGGCGCGCGGGTGCGAAACCCCCGTCCCGGCACCGTTCCCGCGCTTGCCAATCCCCAAAAGCCGGGTTCCCGTGAGGTTTTCGGTAGGCTGGGACTTGTGACTTTTCCTGTAATCGGTGTTGTTGGCGGCGGCCAGCTTGCCCGCATGATGGCCCCTGCCGCGACCGCCCTGGGCTTTGAGCTCCGTGTTCTCGCCGAAGGCGAGGACGTCTCCGCAGTCTCTGCCGTGGCTAACGCCCCGGTCGGCGACTACAAGGACCTGGAGCATCTGCTCGAGTTCTCCCGCGGGCTCGACGTCCTGACCTTCGACCACGAACACGTCCCCACCGCCCACCTGCGGTCCTTGATCGGTGCAGGCGTGAACGTCCATCCCGGCCCGGATGCCCTGGTCAACGCCCAGGACAAGCTGGTGATGCGCGCCGCGATCGACCGGCTCGAGCTTCCGAACCCCACGTGGGCCTCCGTCGCCAATGTCGCGGACCTCGTCGCCTTCGGCGAGCAGACCGGCTGGCCGGTGGTGTTGAAAATGCCCCGCGGCGGCTACGACGGCAAGGGCGTGCGCATCGTGTCCTCGGCCGAGGACGCGGCGGCCTCCGCCGACTGGTTCGAGGCCATGTCCCCCCTGCTGGCCGAAGCCAAAGTGGAATTCAGCCGCGAACTCTCGGCCATGGTCGCGAGGACGCCGGACGGTGAAACACGGGCCTGGCCGGTGGTGCACACCATCCAGGTGGACGGGGTGTGCGATGAAGTCATTGCCCCGGCCCTGGACATCTCCGTCGATGTTGCCGCAGCCGCGGAAAACGCCGCGGTCCGGATCGCCGGCGAACTCGGCGTGACCGGTGTCATGGCCGTCGAACTCTTCGAGACCCCGGGCGTGGGCGCAGGCTTCCTGATCAATGAACTCGCCATGCGCCCGCACAATACCGGGCACTGGACCCAGGACGGCTCGGTGACCAGCCAGTTCGAGCAGCACCTGCGGGCCATCCTGAACCTGCCGCTGGGCGCCACTGACCTGCTGGGGCCGGTCGTGGTGATGAAGAACTTCCTCGGCGGCGCCAACCAGGACCTCTATTCCGCCTTCCCCGCCGCCCTCGCGAGCGAGCCGGCGGCGAAGGTGCACTGCTACGGCAAGGCTGTCCGGCCCGGCCGGAAGATCGGCCACGTCAACCTGGTCGGGACCTCAGCCGCCGACGTCGACTCCGTACGGCAGCGGGCCACCACCGTAGCCGACATCATCCGGAACGGCCGGGCCCACGCCGGCGCAATGCCGGCAACTTCCGAGGAGACCGCATGAGCACCGCACCCAGCCCCAAAGCCAACGAAGCGGGAACCCCCCTCGCCGGCACCCGCGCGGACACCCCGCTCGTTGGCCTCGTCATGGGCTCGGATTCGGACTGGCCGGTCATGGAAGCCGCCGCAGAAGCCCTCGCCGAGTTTGGAATCCCGTTCGAGGCCGACGTCGTCTCGGCCCACCGGATGCCCACGGAGATGATCCGCTACGGCCAGACGGCCCACGAGCGCGGTCTTCGCCTGATCATTGCCGGCGCCGGCGGCGCCGCGCATCTTCCCGGCATGCTGGCCTCGGTCACTCCCCTGCCGGTGATCGGCGTCCCCGTGCCGTTGAAGACCCTGGACGGCATGGATTCCCTGCTGTCCATCGTGCAGATGCCGGCAGGCGTTCCGGTCGCCACCGTCTCGATCGGCGGCGCGCGCAACGCCGGCCTCCTGGCTGTGCGCATGCTGGCCTCGGGCACGGATGAACTGGCAGTCCAGCTCCGGGCGGACCTCCTGGAGTTCGCCCAGGAGCTGAATGACGTCGCAACCAGGAAGGGCGCGAACCTGCGGCACAAGGTCAGCGAAGTGTTCGCCGCCGGAAACGTCACCCCGCGTAGCGGCAATTAAGGCAGCCATTAGGAATCCCGGCATGAGCAGCAGCTACGCCCCCACACACCGCCCTGAGCAGTCCGGGCGGGCACTGGGCGATCCGGTCCGGCACCCCTCCGGCGCCCCGTCCCCGGTGCTCACCAAGCGGGCGTTCGTCCTGATCCTCATGACGCTGCTGGTTCCCGGCAGCGCCCAAACCGTCGCGGGCAACCGCCGGCTTGGCCGGGCCGCGCTGCGCGTGACCTTTACGGTCTGGGCGCTGGCCCTGCTGGCCGTACTGCTCCTGCTCGTGTCCCGCTCCACGCTGATCAACCTCCTCACCGGCACGGTGCCTTCGCTCTTGCTGGTGCTCGGCTTCGCCTGCCTGGCCATCGGCTGGGCCGCCCTGTTCCTGAACACCTTGCGGCTGATCCGGCCCGGGATGCTGGCGCCAAGGATCCGTCCCGCGGTGGTGCTGGCGCTCGTGCTGGCCATGATCCTCAGCAGCGGATCCCTGGGCTACGCGGCCTATCTGCTCAATGTCAGCCGCAACGCCATCGGCAGCATCTTCTCCGGCTCCGGCCCCACCCTTGAGCCGTCCGAGGGCCGGTACAACTTCCTGATGATGGGCGGCGACGCCGGAGCGGACCGCACGGGCCGCCGGCCGGACAGCCTCTCGGTGATCAGCGTCGATGCCAAGACCGGCASCACGGCGATCATCTCCGTGCCCCGCAAYCTCCAGAACGCCCAGTTCAGCGCGGAGTCGCCGATGCGCCAGGTGTACCCGGATGGCTACAACTGCGGCGACGAATGCCTGATCAACGCGATCAACACCGAGGTCACCAACSAGCACMAGGACCTCTATCCCGGGGTGGCCGACCCSGGGGCGCAGGCMACCCTCGAAGCGGTGTCCGGAACGCTSGGCATCAAGGTCCAGGCCTACGTGCTCGTGGACATGGACGGCTTTTCCAAGCTGATCGACGCCATGGGCGGCATCCGGATCAAGGCCGGCGGCTGGGTCCCCATCAGCGGGCCGATGGTGGATGAGGCCAACGGCATCCACGGCATGCCGGACGGCTGGATTCCGGCGGGAGACCAGACGCTCGACGGCTTCCACGCCCTCTGGTACGGCCGGTCCCGGGAATTCGTGGACGACTATGCCCGCATCCAGCGCCAGCAGTGCGTGCAGCAGGCGATGCTGAAGCAGCTCGACCCGGCAACACTGCTGGCCAAGTTTGAGGACATCGCCAAGGCCGGCACCAAGGTGGTCGAGTCAAACATCTCCTCCGGCCAGCTCGGCAGTTTCGTGGACCTGGCCATGAAGGCCAAGGGACAGGACGTCAGCCGCCTGACCATCGGTCCGCCGGACTTCGACGCCGCCTTCTCCACGTCCCCGGACTTCGACGTCATCCACGCGCGGGTGGCCAAACTGCTGGCCAGCCCGTCCGCCGGCGCCGCAGCTGATGACAACGCCGTTGACGATGCGGTCCTGCAGCCCGGAACGGCCGCGGGGCCGGTCTCCGCCGCCGGCCCCGTCCCGGCCACCGATCCCCCGCCCGCGCCGTCGGACTTCACCCCCGTGACCACCACGCCGGACGGCGAGCCGATCACCGAAGAGATGCTGAACCAGTTCAAGCGCAACGGCGACGAGCAGTCGATCCGCGACCTCGTCGCCACCAACGGACAGTGCGCGCCGCTCTAACCCCGGCAGCAGCCTTGAGCGCAGCAGTGCGACCACATTTCTTTGACGAGACATTTCATTGATCAGACAGGGACCAGGCCATGTACGAACTTGAGAACGTCCTCCGGCCCTACGCCTGGGGCTCCCCGACGGCCATCGCCGGGCTGCTGGGCAGGCCGGCTTCCGGCGGTCCCGAAGCGGAGCTTTGGATCGGCGCCCACCCGGACTCCCCGTCCGTCGCGCTGACGCCGGCGCCCGGCGGTGCCGGCCGGCACGCACGCGCAGCGAACGACGGCGGACGGCTGCCGCTGGACGCCCTGATCGCCGAGGATCCGGAACATTGCCTGGGCAGCGCGAGCGTGGCCGCTTTCGGTCCGCGCCTGCCGTTCCTGCTCAAGGTCCTCGCGGCCGAGGCGCCCTTGTCCCTGCAGGTGCACCCGACGCTCACCCAGGCCCGGGAGGGCTTCGCGCGCGAGGAAGCCGCCGGCGTCGACCCCGCCGCGACGGAGCGCAACTACAAGGACGATAACCACAAGCCCGAAATGATCTTCGCGCTGACTCCGTTCGAGGCCCTCTGCGGGTTCCGGCCGGCTGCGGAATCCCGTGCGGTCTTCCAGCATCTGGCGGCGTGCTTCGAGCTCGCCGGGCTGGAGCTGCCGCCGCTGGTCCCGCTGCTGCTCGAGGATCTGGCGCAGCCGGACGAACCCGCGGGCCTGCGCTCCGCCTTCGAACGCCTCATCACCGGCGGCGGGGACGTCGCCGAGGCGACGGCGACGATCGTTGCGGCCCTCGTCTCCGGTGCCCCGATGGCCGGGCACGAGGCGGAACTGTCCACCGCGGTGAGCCTGAACGGCCGGTACCCCGGAGATCCGGGCGTGCTGATCTCCCTGCTGCTGAACCGGATCTCCCTCGCCCCCGGTGAGGCCGTGTACCTCCCGGCCGGCAATGTCCATGCCTACCTGCACGGCCTCGGCATCGAGGTCATGGCGTCCTCGGACAACGTGCTCCGCGGCGGGCTCACGCCGAAATTCGTCGACGTGCCGGAGCTGCTGAAGACCGTGGCGTTCGAGGCCGTCGCCGTGCCCATGCTCCCCGCCGAGACCACCATGTTAGGCCAGGAACTCTTCCGGCCGCCGTTCCGGGAATTCCAGCTGCAGCGAATTGTTGTGGCGCCCGGCGCGGAGCCCGTCCCGCTGGCGCAGTCCGGTGCCGCCGTCGTCATCGTCACCCACGGCTCCGTCCGCCTCGACTCCCCCAAGGGCGAGCTGCGGCTGGAACGGGGCGCCAGTGCCTTCTTGCCCGCCGCCGAGGCACCGGTCAACGTCCACGCCGTCTCCGGCGCCACCGGCCCCGCCCTGGCATTTGCCGTCACCACCGCATTGGAAGCCTGACACCATGGACTATTTCCTGCAGAGCCCGCAGTGGGCACAGTTCCAGCGTTCGCTGGGACGCACCGTCCACGAACAGTCCGGGCCCGGGTGGCGCTTCCTCGCGGTCGAGGAATCCAATCCGGCCGGCAAACTGCTGTACTCCCCGTACGGCCCGGTCGCCGAGTCACTGGCAGCCTTCGACGCCGCGCTGGCGGCCCTGACGGACCTCGCCCGGAGCAGCGGGGCCGTGTTTGTCCGGGTTGAGCCGGTCACCGCAGGCTTCACCGCCGCCGAGGCCGACTCGGTACTCCGTAGCCGCGGCCTGCAGCCGGCGCCGGCCAGCCAACAGCCCGAGCTCAGCTGGATTGTGGACCTCGACCGGGATTTCAAGGAAGTCCTGGCGGATATGAAGCCGGCGAACCGGAACTTGTTCCGCAACATCCACAAGAAGGGCGTGACGTTCCGCTCCAGCCAGGACCCGGCAGAGATCGCCGTCCTCCTGGAGTTCTTGCACATGACGGCCGCGCGCAACGGCTTCAAGCCGCAAAGCGACAAGTACCTGACCCAGGTGGCCCGCTCGCTGATGCCGGCCGGCGCGGCGACGCTGTTCATCGCGGAGCTCGACGGCCACCCCATCGCCGCAGCCCTGGCCTACGACTCGGCCGACACCCGGACCTACGCGCACGCCGCCCTGGACGACACCCACCGCAAGCTCAGCGCGGGCATCCCCCTGCTTGTCACCCTGATCGCGGACGCCCAGGCGAAGGGCCTGAAGCACGTGGATCTCTGGGGCGTGGCGCCGGAGGACCAGCCCGACCACAAATGGGCCGGGTTCACGGCGTTCAAGAAGTCGTTCGGCGGCCGCGGGATCGCGTATCCCGGAACGTGGGACCTGCCGGTCCGGAAGGTCCGCTACGGCAGCTACCAGCTGGCCCGCAAAGGCGCCCAGCTCGCGAAGAAGCTGCGCGCCCGGTCCCGGGCCCTCGCTAACCGCTAAGGGCCCAGCAGGCGGCACCGGCTACCGGGTCACCCCGGCCAGCCGGGCCGGCGTGCCCCGGTGGCCGGTGTTGGTGGCGGGCGTTAGTTGGCCGTGATGGCGTGCCGCTGGGCGTCGTAGGCGCTGGCCACCATCTGGTCCACGGAGTGCCGCATCTTCCAGTCGAGATCGCGGGCAGCCAGCGTGCCGTCGGCCACGATCCGGTCCGGATCCCCCGCCCGCCGCGGACCGATTTCGGGTTCGAAATCGATCCCCGTGACGTCGGCCATCGCCGTCATGATCTGGCGCACGGACAGCCCGTCCCCGGATCCGAGGTTGTACACCCGCTCCAGCGGCTTGCCCGCCTCGAGCGCCTGGGCGGCGGCCACATGCGAGGTGGCCAGGTCGGCCACGTGCACGTAGTCGCGCACGCAGGTGCCGTCCGGCGTGTTGTAGTCGATGCCGTTGATGCGCGGCGTCTTACCGGCCGTGAGCGCCCGCAGCACGATCGGGAAAAGGTTATGGGGGCTGGTGTCGTAAAGCTCGGGCGCACCTGAGCCGACCACATTGAAGTACCGCAGCGAGGTGTGGTTCAGGCCCCGGGCCCGGCCCTGGTCACGGATCAGCCACTCGCCGATGAGTTTGCTCTCGCCGTAGGGCGATTCCGGGTTGGTGGGCGTCGCTTCGGTGACGATGTCGCCGGTGGGCGTGCCGTAGGTAGCCGCGGACGAGGAGAACACCAGCTTGTCGACGCCGCTGAGCTCCATGGCCTTGAGCAGTTGCGCGGTGCCCGTGACGTTCTGTTCATAGGTCAGCAGCGGCTCCTGGACGGAAACCCCGGCGTACTTGAAACCGGCCAGGTGGATCACCCCGGTCACCGCATGCTCCCGCAGCGTGCGGGCCACGAGGTCGGCGTCGAGGATGCTGCCATGGATGAACGGCACATCGGCCGGCACGAACTCACGGTGCCCGCTGGAGAGGGAGTCAATCACCACCGGCTGGATCCGGGCACCGCGCAAAGCGGAAACCACATGAGAACCGATATATCCTGCACCGCCAGTTACGAGCCACGTCATGGCTCCACCCTATCTAATCCCACGGGCCCCGGCCGCCCCACCGCAATACACATCATCATGCACCTGGTTTAAGACGACGAATCCCGGACCGCGGAGGCGGCCCGGGATTCGCTGTGCTCTATCGTGCAGTTCAGTGTTGCCGTTCAGGTGCTAGCTCCTGCGGGCGTAGCCTTCCCACTTGCTGGCCTGGTGTTCGCCGTCGACAAAGCGGATCGTGCCGGACTTGGAGCGCATCACGATGGACTGGGTGAGGACCTTGTCCTTGGAGTAGCGGACGCCCTTGAGGAGGTCGCCGTCGGTGATGCCGGTGGCCGCGAAGTAGCAGTTGTCGCTGGAGACGAGGTCGTTGGTCGAGAGCACGCGCTCCAGATCGTGGCCGGCGTCGATCGCCTTCTGCTTCTCTTCGTCGCTCGTGGGCCACAGGCGGCCCTGGATGACGCCGCCGAGGGACTTGATGGCGCACGCCGCGACGATGCCTTCCGGGGTTCCGCCGATGCCCATGAGGGCGTCGACTCCGGTGCCGGCACGCGCAGCGGCGATGGCCCCCGCGACGTCGCCGTCCATGATGAACTTCGTGCGGGCGCCGGCTTCGCGGATTTCCTCCACGAGGGGGCGGTGCCGGTCGCGGTCCAGGATCATGACGTTGAGCTGGTTGACCTTGACGCCCTTGGCCTTGGCGATCAGGTGCAGGTTCTGCTTGACCGGCAGGCGCAGGTCCACCATGTCGGCCGCTTCCGGGCCGGTGACGAGCTTTTCCATGTAGAACACGGCAGAGGGATCGAACATAGAGCCGCGTTCGGCCACGGCCAGGACCGCCAGGGCATTGTTGATGCCAAGGGCAGTCAGCCGGGTTCCGTCGATGGGGTCGACGGCGACGTCGCACTCGGGCCCGGTGCCGTCACCGACGTGCTCGCCGTTGAACAGCATCGGGGCTTCGTCCTTCTCGCCCTCACCGATGACAACGACGCCGTTGAAGTGCACGGTCTGCAGGAAGGAGCGCATGGCGTCCACGGCGGCGCCGTCGGCCTTGTTCTTGTCGCCGAAACCCACCCAGTGGCCGCCGGCGATGGCCGCGGCTTCCGTGACGCGGACAAGTTCCAGCGCGAGGTTGCGGTCAGGCTCATCGATCCCGACGGCGAGCGAGGGGGAAAGCGTGGAGTACTTCTGGGACATGGGCGCTGGTGTCACGTGAACCTCTTCTTCGAGTGGCGGTCGTTGAACCCGTACGGCCAGGATCGATCCGTCGCGGTGATTCGTCTGATATTGATCATAGTCGGGGCGGGCCCGCAAGGTCATGGGATGTCCGGCGCGTGACGCACTTCACCGTCGGAGGGGCCGCTGCGCCGCGAATGTGAGATCGGCCCGGACATGCGCGACTATAGAGGGGTGAGTGAATTGCAGGACGCTTCCCCCGCCGCCCCCGGTTCGCCGGCTGGCAGCTCCCCCGCGGCAGGCCCGGACCCTTCCGGACAGCCCCCCGTGAAGCCCGTCATCGCCGCCGCGGCGGCCAAACGCGCCAACGCCTCCGTGATGGGCATGATCATCGCCCTGGTGGTGAGCATCGCCGCGTTCCTGCCGATCGTCCTCATGAATCCTTCTCCGAAGACCGACGGTTACCGGCCCAACGTCAATGTCAGCGCCACCGCGCAGAACGCGGCGGGTGTGGCGGGATTCACACCCGTGGCGGCCGATACCGGCGACACATTCCGCGCCAACTACGCCCGTTGGGAGTCCGGCGCCGGCAGCGGCGTCCCCGCCTGGGAAGTCGGCTACCTGACGCCCAAGGAATCCTTCATCGCCCTCGTGCAGACCCGCACGGCCAACCCCACCTGGCTCCTGCAGCAG
>NZ_JBFTZL010000117.1:0-12058 GCF_056406825.1 Arthrobacter sp. P1_A5
GGCGTGTGGAGCGGGTCATCGAACACGTCCGCGCCACAGCGGAAAAGAAGGACATCGACGTCGAGCTTGTCGAGAAGACCTACCGGGCGATGATCGATGCCTTCATCACGCTCGAGCTGGAAGTGTACAAGTCCAGCTCCTAGAAGGTGCCTAGAGGGCTTCTTCGACAGGCACGTTGGCCTGGTAGTCCCGGCCGTCACAATCGCTGAAGGCCGTCATGAGATGGCCCTTGGGCAGGCCAAGCACAGTCGCGATGGGGAAGTTTCCCGTGATGGTGTTTCCTGAGTGTTCCACGCCTTTGAGGTCGAAGTTCTCTTCCGTGCCGTCATGGTTGAAGTAGTAGAAGGACACGGCCTCGCCGTTCATGAACTCAATGCCCAGTCTGCGCTGATGGGAGTAGTCCGGCCCGGCTGCCAGCAGGCCCACCACGTAGGCGCCTTGCCCCGGGATATTTCCGTCTATATCGAAGGTCGCCACCAAGGTTGAATTCTTGGCGGCGATCTTTACGTGCTTCAGGAGTGCGATATGGGAGCTCATGGCTCAATCCTGCTACCTGTGCAATCGTCCGTCCACCCCCGATCTGGGTTTTGTCGGCTCCGCGACGTAGACTGTATTTATTCGAAGATATGTTCGAATAAATAAAGGGCGTGAAACAGAAGGCGCTGAAACAGAGGGCGCTGAAACAGAAGGCGTCGGAAGCGGAATGGACGTAGGAAGTCGAAGCGGGGACTGGGCCGGCTCCAGCCCGGACTGGGTCGGGAGGCAACGTGGGTATTTTCAGCGAGTCCGTGGATGTCATCTGCACGCCCTCCGGCCAGCCCCTGCGCCTCGACTGGGCCGGCCGGCGCTACACGGTCTGCGCTGACCCCGTCCGCTGGTACGAACGCCGCCAGTGGTGGGCCGAGGAACGCCGGGCGCCACTCGGAAGCGGGCCGGGCCTGGTGGATCATGAGATCTGGCGGGTACAGGTGCGTGCGGCCGGGGATCACGCCGCGGATTCCACCCTCACCCTTGACCTGACCCGGCATGTCGGCAGCGGCCGGTGGCGGCTCCTGAAGATCCACGACGCCCTCCAGCCCCTCCGGAAGCCCGAATCAGCATGAGCTTTACCCACCTGCACGTCTCCACCGCGTTCAGCGCCCACTATGGCGTCTCCTGGCCGGATGAACTTGCCGCCGCGGCCGCCGCTGACGGCGCCACCGCGCTGGCCTGCACGGACCGAGACGGCCTGTATGGAACCGTCAAGCACCTGAAGGCGTGCATGGCAGCCGGGCTGGATGCAATCGTCGGGGTGGACCTTGCGGTCTTTGACGACGACGGCGACCACCGCACCCAGCTCGGGGGACGCGTCGTCGTGCTGGCGCACGGACACAACAACGGTGCCGGCTACCGGGCGCTGTGCCGGCTGATCTCCGACGCCCACGCCCGCACCACGGGCAAGGCGCAGGGAATAGTGCCGGTGGCCGYCACCCGGGCGGAACTGGCTTCCCGCACCCTGCACCCGGACACCCTGAAGCCGGTCCTGACAGTGCTGATCGGCCCGGACTCCGACGTCGGCCGGGCCATGGGCGGCCGGCGCTACCTGCGGCCCCGCACCCTGTTCAAACGCTGGCTGGACGCCATGCCCCCCGGAACGCTGGCGGCAGAGGTTGTGTCCCAGCTCAGCCCGCCCGGGGAACCGCTGAGCACCGCCCACGCGGTGCGCATGCTCAAACTCGCCGCAGAACACGGGGTGCCCGCCGTGCTGAGCAACGCCGTGAGGTACGTGGCTGAGGACGGCGCGGCCACCGCCGATGTGCTGGACTCGGCCCGGACGCTGAAATCCCTCCCCGAGCTCTCCGCCGCCCCGCTGCTGCAGCCCAACGGGCAGGGCTGGCTCAAATCGGCGGCMCGGATGCTGCAGCTGGGCAAGGAGATCATCCACGCCGCCGGCTACGGCACAGCGGACCTCAAGCGGCTCCTGGCCCAGACCGAGGCGCTCGCGGACCGCTGCCGCATTGATCCGGAAGCTGATATGGGCTGGAAACAGCCCGTGGTCCCGGAGGCATCCGTGATCGGGATCGACGGCGACGCGCTCGCCGAACTGACCCTGCGGTGTGAGGCCGGCATCGGCCGCCGCTTCCCGGGCATTTCCGGGCAGCGGGAACAGCAGCTGCGGACCAGGCTGGAGCACGAGCTCCGGATCATCGACTCGCTGGGCTTCGCCTCGTACTTCCTGACCGTCGCAGAGGTCTCCCGGATGATCCTGGCCCTGGGCGTCCGGGCGGCCGCGCGCGGTTCGGGCGCCTCCAGCCTGGTGAACTACCTGATCGACATCAGCCAGGTGAACCCGCTCCAGCACGACCTCATCTTTGAACGCTTCCTCTCCCGCGACCGTGCCACCCTGCCGGACATCGACATCGACGTCGAAAGCGCCGAACGGCACAACGTTTACCGGAAGATCTTTGAGCGCTTCGGCGCCGAACGCGTCACGCTGATGAGCATGCAGAACGGTTACCGCGCTCGCGGTGCCGTGCGCGACGCCGGCCTGGCCCTGGGCATGGACGACGGCGAGGTCGGGGAAATCGCCAAGCAGCTGTGGCGGTTCTCGGCCCGGCACTTCCGCGAAGCCCTCGTGGAGAAACCCGAGCTGAAGGAATTCGCGGACCGGGTGGAGCAGCGCGGCTTCTCCGAGAACCAGCAGCTGGACCTGCTGGTGGACCTCACGGAGCGGCTGGACCGGCTGCCCCGCCATATCTCCATGCACCCCTGCGGCGTCATCCTCGGCGACGCCACCCTGCTGGACCGCACTCCCGTTCAGCCCAGCGGCCTGGGCCTGCCCATGAGCCAGTTCGACAAGCACGACATGGACCCCATGGGCATGCTGAAACTCGACGTCCTTGGCGTCCGGATGCAGAGCGCTATGGCCTTCGCCGTCCGGGAAGTGATCCGTCTGCATCCCTCCAAGGCCGAGGTGGTGGCCGCCGGCGCGCATCCGGCCGGCCCGGACGGGACGGGCCCGGATTACATCTCAGGGGACGGGCACATCGACCTCAACGCGGTCCCGCTCGATGACGAGCCCACCTATGAGCTGATCAGGAGCACCCACACCCTGGGCTGCTTCCAGATCGAATCCCCGGGCCAGCGCGAACTGATAGGCAAGTTGGCCCCCCRGGAATTCAACGATCTCATCATTGATATCTCGCTGTTCCGCCCGGGTCCGATGAAATCCGACATGGTCCGGCCCTTCCTGGAGCACCGGCACGGCTTCGCCCCCGAGGTCTACCCGCATCCCGACCTCAAGCCTGTCCTGAAAGAGACCCACGGGGTCACGGTCTTCCACGAACAAATCCTCAAGACCTTCGACGTCATGACCGGGTGCGGGCTGGCGCGGGCCGACGAATTCCGCCGTGCCCTCGGCAATGACGTGCTTGAAGCCAGGGTGGAGGAGTTCTTCCGGAAGGAGGCGCGTGCCCGGAACTACAGTCCCGAGGTGGTGGACAAGGTCTGGGGCACGCTCAAGGCCTTTGGCAGCTTCGGGTTCTGCAAGGCCCACGGAGCCGCCTTCGCCGTGCCCACCTACCAGTCTGCCTGGCTGAAGGCACACCACCCGGAGGCGTTCCTCGCCGGGCTCTGGGAACACGACCCCGGAATGTACCCCAAACGCCTGCTCGTGGCCGAGGCCCGCCGGCTGGGGATCCCCATCCTTCCCCTCGACATCAACCGGAGCCAGGCCGAGTACCGGGTGGAGCGGGTGGAATCCGGGCCGGACCGGGGCAGGCTGGGCATCCGGCTGAGCCTGAACGGCATCTTCGGGCTCTCCGGCGCCGAGCTGAAACGGATTGTGGCCGGCCAGCCCTACGACTCCCTGGCGGACCTGCGGGCCAGGTCGCGGCTCAGCCGGCCCAGCATCCAGCGCCTGGCCCAGCTGGGCGCCTTCGATTCGCTGCACCGGGCGTCCGGGGGAGACGCCAACCGGGCGGACCTGGTCCAGCACCTGCAGAAACTCCAGGCCCGCCCCCTCAGGAAGGGCGTGGAAGTCATTGAGGGCCAGCTGGCGTTGCCGCTGGGGGACGTGGAGCTGACGAACCTCAAGGCGGCACTGCCCGCACCCAGCATGGTGGATAACGTCCGGGCGGAACTGGACCTGATGGCCGTKGACGTCAGCGAGCACCTCATGACCAGCCACCGCCCGCTGCTGGACCGGCTGGGCGTCACCACCGCGGACAAGCTGCTGGGACTGCGCAACGGCACGGAAGTGCTGGTTGCCGGGGTCCGGGTGGCCACCCAGACCCCGCCCATGAGGGGCGGCCGGCGGGTGGTGTTCATCAGCGTCGACGACGGCACGGGCTGCGTGGATTCGGTGTTCTTCCACGAGGCGCAGGAGCAGTCCGGACCCTTGCTGTTCGGCACCCGCCTGCTCCTGATCCGCGGCACCACCCGCCGGACCGGGCCGCGGGGGATCAGCATCAGCGCCTCCATGGCCTGGGACCTCAGCCGCCCGGAGACCCTCCCGTTCCCGGCATCGGCTCCCGGCGCCGCCGGCCGGCAGGAGCCTTACCTGTCCGGCCCCCTGGACGGGATCAGCAGGAACCTCGCCATCACCGGGCTGGGCGGCTGACCGGCCGGCGGTGCGGCTCGCTCGTGGCGCGTTGGTTGGCCTCTGGAGAAACCGATAGCATGGACGAGGCTGGCTGTGGTCCCCGTACGCCACAAGCTACGAAGCCTTAACTTTGAATAGGAGACACCCGTGTCAGATGCCCAGCAGATCACCCTTCTCGTCGACGGCGAAGAGACCAAGGTGACTACCGGGACCACCGGCGCGGAACTCTTCTTTGAGCGCCGCGACGTCGTTGTGGCCCGCGTTAACGGCGAGTTGAAGGACCTGGACCAGCCCCTTCCCGAGGACGCCAATGTCGAGGCCGTCACCATTGATTCCCCGGACGGGCTCAACGTCCTGCGCCACTCCACGGCCCACGTCATGGCCCAGGCCGTGCAGCAGCTGCGCCCCGACGCCAAGCTCGGCATCGGCCCCTACATCACGGACGGCTTCTACTTCGACTTCGACGTCGCGGAACCGTTCACCCCGGAAGACCTCCGCCAGCTCGAAAAGATGATGCAGAAGATCATCAACCAGAACCAGAAGTTCGTTCGCCGCGTGGTGTCCGAGGACGAGGCCCGCGAAGCGATGAAGGACGAGCCCTACAAGCTCGAACTGCTGGGCAGGAAGAATGACGCCGCCGAGGCCGGCGAGGGCGTCAACGTCGAGGTCGGCGCCGGCGACATCACCATTTACGACAACGTGGACCGCAAGAGCGGCGACAGCATCTGGTGCGATCTGTGCCGCGGCCCGCACCTGCCGAACACCAAGCTGATCTCCAACGCCTTTGCCCTGACCCGTTCCTCGGCCGCCTACTGGCTGGRCAACCAGAACAACCAGCAGCTGCAGCGCATCTACGGCACCGCCTGGCCCACCAAGGACGCGCTCAAGGCCTACCAGGAGCGCATTGCCGAGGCCGAGCGCCGCGACCACCGCAAGCTCGGCGCGGAACTGGACCTGTTCTCCTTCCCGGACGAGCTCGGCTCCGGTCTGCCGGTCTTCCACCCCAAGGGCGGCATTATCCGCAAGGCCATGGAGGACTACTCCCGCCAGCGCCACGTCGATGCCGGCTACGACTTCGTCTACACCCCGCACATCACCAAGGGCCATCTCTACGAGGTCTCCGGCCACCTGGACTGGTACCGCGAGGGCATGTTCCCGGCGATGCACATCGACGCGGAACTGAACGAGGACGGCACCGTGCGCAAGCCCGGCCAGGACTACTACCTCAAGCCGATGAACTGCCCCATGCACAACTTGATCTTCCGGTCCCGCGGCCGCTCCTACCGCGAACTGCCGCTGCGGCTCTTCGAGTTCGGCTCGGTCTACCGCTACGAGAAGTCCGGCGTGGTGCACGGCCTGACCCGCGTCCGGGGCATGACCCAGGACGACGCCCACATCTACTGCACCCGCGAGCAGATGAAGGATGAGCTCACCAGCACGCTGAACTTCGTCCTGGGCCTGCTCAAGGACTACGGCCTGGACGACTTCTACCTCGAGCTTTCCACCAAGAACGAGGACAAGTTTGTCGGCGACGACGCCACATGGGACGAAGCCACCCGCACCCTCGCCGAGGTGGCCGAAGCCTCCGGGCTCGAGCTCATCCCGGATCCGGGCGGAGCCGCATTCTACGGCCCCAAGATTTCCGTCCAGGCCAAGGATGCGCTCGGCCGGACCTGGCAGATGTCCACCATCCAGCTGGACTTCAACCTGCCCGAGAGGTTCGAACTCGAGTTCCAGGCCGCCGACGGCACCCGGCAGCGGCCCGTGATGATCCACCGCGCCCTGTTCGGCTCGGTGGAGCGCTTCATGGGCGTGCTCACCGAGCACTACGCCGGTGCCTTCCCCGCCTGGCTGGCACCGGTCCAGGTGGTGGGCATCCCGGTGGCGGAGGCATTCAACGACTACATGTTCGACGTCGTGGACCAGCTCAAGGCGGCCGGTATCCGCGCCGAGGTGGACATCTCCTCGGACCGTTTCCCGAAGAAGATCCGCACGGCCAGCAAGGACAAGATCCCGTTCGTGCTGATCGCCGGCGGGGACGACGCCGAGGCCGGTGCCGTGTCCTTCCGCTTCCGCGACGGCAGCCAGGACAACGGCGTGCCCGTGTCCGAGGCCGTGCAGCGGATCGTCGACGCTGTCCGAAACCGGACCAGCTAGGAAGACGGAAGGGCAGCGCGTGCAGGAAACCACAGGGGCCGGGCCGGAGTATCCGGGCGACCACGCCGTGACGGACGACTTCAGCCTGGCCGGGGTCCCGGACGCTTTCCAGCGCCTGTGGACCCCGCACCGGATGGCGTACATCAAGGGCGGCCAGCACCAGTTCAAGAACCCGGACGACTGCCCGTTCTGCGCCGCGCCCGAGCGGGGCGATGAGGACTCCCTGATCGTCTACCGGGGAAGGACGAGCTACGTGGTGCTGAACCTCTTTCCGTACAACCCGGGCCACCTGCTGGTCTGCCCCTACCGGCACATCCCGGACTACACGGACCTCACGGTCGAGGAAACGGCGGAATTTGCCGAACTGACCCAGACGGCCATGCGGGTGCTGCGCAAAGTCGCCAACCCTTCCGGTTTCAACCTGGGCATGAACCAGGGCGTCACCGGCGGGGCGGGCATCGCCGGCCACCTGCACCAGCACGTGGTGCCGCGCTGGGGCGGTGACGGAAATTTCTTCCCCATCATTGCCCAGACCAAGGCGGTCACGCAGACCCTCGGTGAGGTCCGTCAGCAGGTCGCCGACGCATGGCCGCAGGAAATGCCCGCGCCGCAGCACACAGCCGGGGAGAAGGATGCTTAACAGGCACGCCCGGGGCTTCTTCACCGCCCTGTTTTCCCCGGTTGCCCGCTGGCTGCTGAGGATCGGGGTCACTCCCGACGCAGTGACCGTGGTCGGCACGCTCGGCGTCGTGATCGGCGCTCTCGTGTTCTACCCGCTCGGGCAGCTCTTCTGGGGAACCGTGTTCATCACGGCGTTCATTTTCTCCGACGTCATTGACGGCATCATGGCCCGGATGCAGCAGCGCGGCGGCCGGTGGGGCAATTTCCTGGACTCCACCCTTGACCGCGTGGCCGACGGCGCCCTGTTCGCCGGCGTCGCCGTCTGGTTCTTCACAGGCGGCGCCAACCCGGCCATCGCCGTCGCCGCCATTCTCTGCCTGGTGCTCGGCATGGTGGTCTCCTATGCGCGGGCCAAGGCCGAGGCCCTGGGCTTCCACGCCAACGTGGGCATCGCCGAGCGCGCCGAGCGCCTCGTGTCCGTGCTGGTGGTCACGGGGCTCACCGGACTGGGCCTGACCCCGGTGGTGCTCTTCGTGACGCTGTGCCTGCTCGCGACAGCGAGCCTGGTGACGGTGATCCAGCGCATCGTGACAGTGCACCGCCAGTCGCTGGCGGAACCCGAAGGTACCGCCACGGAACGTCCCGCCTGACGGCGCCACACGGCACCCCGGCGGCCGCGCCGAATCCCAGTCCCCGCGCGAGATTCGACTGCTGTAACCCGAATTCTGCCGCGCCCCGGCCGGGGGATAGTATTAGCTTTACCGGCCAATGGATCCGGTAATCCGGTGTGTGCGAGACACGGCTTGAACGTGCCGTCCGTGCCCCGGCGAGGTCATCTATCTACCCATAGGGGTTTTTGTGTCTACACCTGATGTAAGCAGCGAAGCCGGCGCGTCCGCGAAGAACGTCACGGGCAGCAGCCGCGTCAAGCGCGGCATGGCTGAGATGCTCAAGGGCGGCGTCATCATGGACGTCGTCAACGCCGAGCAGGCCCGCATCGCCGAAGACGCCGGTGCCGTGGCCGTGATGGCGCTGGAACGCGTTCCGGCCGATATCCGCGCCCAGGGCGGCGTGTCCCGCATGTCCGATCCCGACATGATCGACAAGATCATTGCGGCCGTGTCGGTGCCCGTCATGGCCAAGGCCMGGATCGGGCACTTCGTCGAGGCGCAGGTGCTGCAGTCCCTCGGCGTGGACTACATCGACGAGTCCGAGGTCCTGACCCCGGCGGACTACACCAACCACATCGACAAGTGGAACTTCACCGTTCCGTTCGTCTGCGGTGCGACCAACCTGGGCGAGGCCCTGCGCCGGATCAACGAGGGCGCGGCGATGATCCGGTCCAAGGGCGAGGCCGGCACCGGGGACGTCTCCAACGCCACCACGCACATGCGCCAGATCCGCGCCGAGATCAAGAAGCTCGCCGGCATGGCCGAGGACGAGCTCTACGTCGCGGCCAAGGAGCTGCAGGCCCCGTACGAACTGGTCAAGGAAGTTGCCGCGACCGGCAAGCTCCCGGTGGTGCTGTTCACCGCCGGCGGCATCGCCACCCCGGCCGACGCCGCGATGATGATGCAGCTCGGCGCCGACGGCGTGTTTGTCGGCTCCGGCATCTTCAAGTCCGGCAACCCGGCCCAGCGKGCCGCCGCCGTCGTGAAGGCCACCACCTTCTACGACGACCCGGACGAGATCGCCAAGGCCTCCCGCGGCCTGGGCGAGGCCATGGTCGGCATCAACGTCGACGAAATCCCGCAGCCGCACCGCCTCGCCGAGCGCGGCTGGTAACGTTCGCGCCTTTGGCGGCGCCGGACGGCGCTGATCCTCTGCGTGCTATTCCCCGCGCCCTGTTGATTGAACGACGACGGCGGCCGGTCACCTCCTTAGGTGGCCGGCCGCCGTCGCTTTTTTGTGTGAAGAATCAGTCGAGGCCGCGGCGCTTCAGCAGCGGCGCGAGATCCGAGTCCCGGCCGCGGAATGCGCGGAAGGACTCCAGCGGGTCCCGGCTGTTGCCGCGGGAAAGCAATTCGGCGCGGAAGAAATTGCCGTTGGCGCGGCTGAGGCCGCCGTTTTCCTTGAACCATTCCACGGTGTCAGCGTCCAGGACCTCGCTCCAGATGTAGGAGTAGTAGCCGGCGGCATACCAGCCTCCCGCGAAGATGTGCTGGAAGTAGCCGGTCCGGTAGCGGGGCGGGATCAGGCTGTGCGCCACGCCGGCCGCGGCCAGCGCCTTCGCTTCAAACTCGACGGCGTCATCCGGGATGTCGGAGCCGTCCAGGACATGCCACGCCAGGTCCAGCAGGGCAGCGCCGAGGTATTCCGTGGTGCCGAAGCCTTCGCCCCAGAGCTGGGCGGCGTTGAGCTTGTCCACGGTCTCCTGCGGCAGGGGCTCACCGGTGGCGTGGTGCCGGGCATAGTTGGCCAGGACCTCGGGCCACATGATCCACATTTCGTTGACCTGCGAAGGGTATTCCACAAAGTCCCGCGGTACGTTCGTGCCGGAAAACCGAGGATAGGTGACGGCGGAAAACAGGCCGTGCAGGGCGTGGCCGAACTCGTGGAAGGTGGTGCGGAGCTCGTCCAGCGTCAGTAGGGTGGGCTCGCCGGCCGGCGGCTTGGAGATGTTGAGGTTGTTGATCACCACGGGTCGGGTGTTCAAGAGCCCTGACTGCTCCACGAGGGAATTCATCCACGCGCCCCCGCGCTTCGTCTCCCGCGTGTAGTAATCGCCGAGGAAAAGGCCCAGGTCCGTGCCGTCGGAATTCTTCACCTCCCAGACGCGCACGTCCGGGTGGTAGCCGGCGAGGTCGGCGCGTTCGTGGAAGGTGACGCCGTACAGGGCGTTCGCCGCGAAGAACACACCATCATTCAAAACCCGGTCCAGCTCGAAGTACGGGCGCAGGGCCTGTTCGTCAACGGCATACCGCTCCCGCTTGACCTTGGCCGAGTAATACGCCCAGTCCCAGGCCTCGAGGGGGTGGCCGGCGGCCTCGGCCAGCGCCTCGGCCTCTGCGTCGGCATTGCGGACGGCGGCCGGGGCCAGCCGGCTCATCATTGCCTGAACGGCCTGGAAGTCCGGTGCCGTCTGCCGGTCCACGCTGAGTTCGGCGAAGTTCGCGAACCCGAGAAGGCTGGCCTTCTCGGCGCGGAGCCGGACCATGTCCTTGACCAAGTCGAGCACATCGAAGCTGCCGCCGTCGCTGCCGCGGCCGATGGAGGCCTCGTAGAGGCGACGGCGGATCTCCCGGTTCGCCAGCGCGGCCATGGCAGGCTGGTTGCTCGGCTGGATAAGGGTCAGCAGGAACTTTCCCTCGTGCCCGGCGGTCCGGGCGGCCTCGGCGGCGCTGGCGACGTCGTCGGCGGGCAGGCCCGCGAGGTCGGCGGCGTCATCCAGCAGCAGGGCAGCGGACTTCATGCCCTCCTTGACGCGCTGGCCGAACTCGGTGCCGAGCCGGGACAGCTCGGCGTTGACCTCCTTGAGGCGCTCCTGGCCGGCGTCGTCGAGCTGGATGCCGGAGGCCCGGAACTCCTTGAGGTATTCCTCCACGAGCCGGGCGGATTCCGCGTCCAGGACTGCTGCGTCCAGCGCCGCGAAGCGCTCGTAAAGCCCGCGGTTGAGGTAGACGGCGTCCTGGTGGGCGGCGAAGAGCGGGGACAGGCGGGTCTCGAGGTCCCGGATGGTGTCTGAGGCGTCCGCGGACACCAGCGTGAAAAAGGACGCGGCGGCCCGGTCCAGGAGCCGGCCGGAGCGTTCCATGGCGAGGGCCGTGTTTTCGAAGGTCGGGGCCGCCGGGGTGTCCACGATGGCCTGGATTTCGGCAAGGTGCTCGGCCAGGCCGGCCTCGACGGCCTCGGCGTAGTGCGCGTCGTCGATATCCGCAAACGGCGGCAGTCCATAGGGCAGAGTGCTGGGGCTCAGGAGGGGATTGGTCATGAAATGACTCTTTCATGCAGGCGGCCGCTTCTCAACGATCGCCTCCGTGTGTTGTGATGCCGCCCACCATAGGATGAGCGGCATGGAGAACACGACCGCGGGGCCGCGGGGCCGGATCCTGACCGCAGCAACGGCCGTTGTTCTCGCGTCGTTGCTGGCATCCTGCGGACTCCTCGCCGGGCCGGATAACCCCCCGGGTCCCACGGCAGGCGGTACCGGCGGAACATCCGACGTTGCCCAGCCGCCGTCGGGCACCCCGACGCCCACACCGACACCGACACCGACACCGACGCCGACGCCCGGGAAGGGTCCAGGCTGTGCGGCCGCCCGGTGCACCTCCGTCCTGGTCACCGGGGACATGCTGGTCCATCCCCAGCTCTGGCAGCAGGCCCGCGAGGACGCCCGCGCCGCCGGCGCCGCGGGGCTGGACTTCGCGCCGTTGCTGGAGGGCCAGCGGCGCTACATCGCGCAGAGCGATGTGGCGATCTGCCACCTGGAGACCCCGGTGGCGGGCCCGGACGGACCCTTCTCCGGGTATCCCTCCTTCAACGTTCCGCCGCAGATCATCACCGCCGTGCGCGGCGTGGGCTATCAGGCCTGCACGACGGCCAGCAATCACACCGTTGACCGCGGCACCGCGGGGCTCATCCGCACCCTGGACGCCCTCGACGCCGCCGGACTCCGGCACACGGGCTCGTACCGGACCGAGGCGGAGTCGCAGGGGATACTGATCCTGCAGACCGCCGCGGCCCGGATCGCCGTCATTG
>NZ_JBFTZL010000118.1:0-12015 GCF_056406825.1 Arthrobacter sp. P1_A5
GAGGAGCGCTGGTCCGGAGCCGGTGCGAAAACGTGGCTCAAAACGAATGGCGACGGCGGCAGGGGTCCCTGCCCGAGCTAGCGAGGGGAGGGGGCCGCCGGGGAGGAACGAGCGCAGGCGCCGAGCAAGCGGCTGCGGAGGCGCCCGGAGGCGTGGCCAGAGGCCTGGGGCGCAGCCAGGCGCCGCCGGGCACGCACAAGGGCCGCCACCGGCTGGTGACGGCCCTGTGGGGGATACTGCCCGGCGCTATTCGACAGTGTCTGCGAGCGTCCCCAGATAGAGCTGGATGACCTTGGGATCCTTCATGAGCTCCCGGCCCGTCCCTGTGTACGCGTCCTTGCCCTGGTCCAGCACGTAGGCGCGGTCGCAGATCTGCAGGCAGCGGCGCGCGTTTTGTTCCACCATGATGACGGAGACGCCGGCCCGGTTGATCTCGTGGACCCGGAGGAAGGTCTCATCCTGCTTGACAGGGGAGAGGCCCGCGGAGGGCTCATCGAGCAGCAGAACGGCCGGGTCCATCATGAGGGCCCGTCCCATGGCGACCATCTGGCGTTCGCCGCCGGAGAGCGAGCCGGCCCGCTGTGCGCGCCGTTTGGCGAGCTCCGGGAACAGTTCGGAGACAAATTCGAACCGTTGGGCGAAGTCCTTGGGCCGCTGGAACATGCCCATCTGCATGTTTTCCTCGATGGTCAGGGCGGCGAACACGTTGTTGTTCTGCGGAACGAAGCCGACGCCCTTGCTGACCAGCTTGTTGGCCTTGAGCCCGGTGATGTCCTGCCCGCGGACCACCACCGAGCCGGAGTGGACCTTGACCAGGCCAAACATGGCCTTCAGCAGCGTGGACTTGCCGGCGCCGTTGGGACCGATGATGCCGATCAGCTCACCCTTGCGGGCCTCGATGCTGCAGCCGTTGAGGATATTGACGCCGGGGATGTAACCAGCCACCAGATCGGTGACCTTCACGACCGAGTCGCCATCGAAGGCGGGCTGGGCGGCCGGTGCCGCGCTGGTGGCGCTCATTCTTCGTCCTTCTCTGTGCGGTTTGGCTCTTCGGCGCGGTTCGGCTCTCCGGCGCTGCGGCGGCCGCGCGTCGTCCCGTTCGCCGCCTCCTCCGCCTCGATGGTGAGGACGTCGGCGGAGATGATGCCGGCGTTTTCAGTGCCGACAATCGATTCCTCGTCGGCGACCAGCTCCGCGGCCAGTTCCTTGATGCCCTCGGCGTCGCCGAGATCCACGTCGTGGTGGGCGCCGAGGTAGGCGTCGATCACGGCGGGGTTCTTCATGACTTCGGCGGGAGGCCCTTCGGCCACGATCTTGCCCTCTGCCATCACCACCACCCAGTCGGCGATGTGGCGGACCATGTTCATGTCGTGCTCGACGAACAAGACGGTCATGCCCTCGGCCTTGAGGTTCTTGATGTGGTCCAGCAGCGACTGCGTCAGCGCCGGGTTGACGCCGGCCATCGGCTCGTCGAGCATGACCAGCTTGGGCCGCACCATGAGGGAGCGGGCCATTTCCAGCAGCTTCCGCTGCCCGCCGGACAGCGACGCCGCGTAGTCGTCCCTCTTGGCGTCCAGTTTGAACTTCTCCAGCAGCACGTTGGCTTCCTGGGTGATCTTCTTTTCCTGGCCGCCCCAGATGCCCTTGAACAAAGCCTTGGACAGCCGTTCCCCGGACTGGCTGGAGGCGCCGAGGCGCATGTTCTCCATGACGGTGAGCTTGCCCATGACCTTTGTGAGCTGGAACGTGCGCACCATCCCCATCCGGGCAACCTTGTACGAGGAGACGCCGGCGATGTTGTTGCCTTCGAACTGCCATGTACCCGAGTTCGGGGTATCGAATCCCGTCAGCAGGTTGAACAAGGTGGTCTTGCCGGCGCCGTTGGGGCCGATCAGTGCAGTGATCTTGTGCCGCGGGATCTCGAGGTACTGGACGTCGACGGCGTTGATGCCGCCGAAGGTGCGGGTGACGTTTTCTGCCACCACGATCGGATCACGCTTCTTGCAACCGGGCGCGATCTCGCCGGCTGCGATCGGACGGTTGTCCGTCATGTAGTCGATCTCTTCCGACGTGCGGGGTTCGTCCCGTGACTCTTCGCTTGGAATGCTCATGCGAATGCCAGCTCCTTCTTATTGCCGAGAACGCCCTGGGGCCTGAAGATCATTAGCAGCATGAGCGCCACGCCCACCAGGATGTAACGCAGCTGCCCGGCCTGGACCGTATTCAGCCACGTGATGGTGCCGGACTCGATCAGGCCGTAGAGGATGCCCTGGGTGAGCGAGAGCACCACCCAGAAGATCATCGCGCCGACCACCGGGCCGAGYACAGTGCCGAGCCCGCCGAGCAGCAGGCAGGTGTAGAGGAAGAACGTCAGTTCCGTGCCGTAGTTGGCAGGCTGCACCGCGCCGCGGGGAATCGTGAAGATCATGCCTGCCAGGGCTCCGAGCGCGCCGCCGATGATCAGGGACTGCATCTTGTAGGCGTACACGTTCTTGCCGAGCGAGCGGACGGCGTTCTCGTCCTCGCGGATGCCCTTGAGTACCCGGCCCCAGGGGCTTCGCATCAGCAGCCAGACCAGGGTGCAGAAGACGGCCACGACTGCCCAGGCGACCACCCGGATGAAGAAGTCGCGGTTGTTCATGCCAACGTAGGTCCCCGGCGGGAAGGGATTCATGGCGTAGAAATCGCCCTCGAAGGCGGCCAGGCCGTTGGCCGAGCCGGTGATGGCGGTCAGCTGGTTGGTCGTGACGATGTAGCGCACGATTTCGGCCGCCGCGATGGTCACGATGGCCAGGTAGTCCGCCCGCAGCCGCAGCGTCGGGATGCCCAGCAGCAGGGCGAAGATGGCGGACGCGACGACGGCGATGAGCAGTCCGACGAAGAACGGCACATGGAACGTCAGGGTGGAGATGGCAAAGCCGTAGGCTCCCACCGCCATGAAGCCTGCCTGGCCGAAGTTGAGCAGGCCGGTGTAGCCGAAGTGAACCGCGAGGCCGAGGGTGGCCAGGGCGTAGGCAGCTGTCGTCGGGCTGAAAAGTTCACCGGCGGCGCTGGAAAATATGAATCCGAAGTCCATGGCTGTCTCCTAACCCACGCGCTCTTTGCGGCCCAGAATGCCCTGAGGGCGGAACAAGAGGACAACAATCATGATGAACAACGCTCCCACGTATTTGAGGTCGGCGGCGAGGCCGAACACGGTGGTCAGCTCAACGAAGATGCCGACGATGATGGAACCGACCAGGGCGCCCCAGACTGTGCCGAGGCCGCCGAGGGTGACGCTGGCGAAGATGAGCAGCAGGATCTGCGAGCCCATGTCGAAGGTGACGCCGGGACGGTAGTAGGCCCAGAGGATGCCGCCGAGGGCGGCGAGCATGCCGCCGACCACCCAGACGATCCGGATGACGGAGTCGACGTCGATGCCGGAGGCCGCGGCCAGCGCCGGGTTGTCGGCCACCGCGCGGGTGGCCTTGCCGAGACGGGTCTTCAGCAGGACGACGCCGAGGGCGGCGATCACGACGGCGCTGACGAGGAGGGACAAGAGGTTGTTGGGGGAGATGGAGATCGGGCCGATCAGGATTTCCACGCTCTGGGCGAACGGCAGTTGCTGGGTGGCGCCGCCGAAGTAGAACTGGATGATGTAGCGCACGGACAGGGCCAGGCCGATGCTGACGATCATCATCGGAACAAGCCCCGTTCCGCGGCGCCGCAGGGGTTTCCACAGGCCCGCGTCCTGGACGTAGCCGAACAATCCGCCGCCGATGACGGCCAGGATGACGGCCAGCCAGAACGGCAGGTGCATCTGGTTGAAGGCGAACACCAGTACCGCGCCGAGGGTGACCATTTCTCCGTGCGCGAAGTTGGTCAGGCCGGTGGTGCCGAAGATCAGGGACAGGCCCACGGACGCGAGGGCGAGCAACAGGCCGAAGCTCAGGCCTGCCACCAGCCGGTTGAGCAGGTTTTGCATGAAGTTCTGCTGCTCCACGACAATGCCCTTGCCAAACGTGAAGATCACCGAGAGGTTTGAGGTCTGGCTGAAGGTGACGTTGCGGGGGTTCTCCTGGCCCTCGGCCAGTTTGATGCCCTGCGGAAGCGTGGACTCATCGAGTTTGACCTCGTAGGTTCCCTGGGTGGGGACGCCGATGGTCCAGGCGCCGTTGGCTCCCGATTTCGTGGTTCCCGTGAAATCGCCGCTCGTGGCGGTGATGGTCACCCCGGGGATCGGTGCGCGGTCGTCGCCGCGCAGGAAGCCGCTGATGCTGTTCGTGAACTGGGTGGCCGACGGGGATGGTGTCGGCGAGGGGGTCGTGGCGCTGGACGCCGGGGCCACGATGAGCAGTAGCGCAGCCGTGGCGGCGAATACTGACCCCACAGCCCTCAATAGTCTGCCGCGCCGTCTCTGCGACAGGCCGCTCGTTGTGCTTCTCAAATTGAAAACCTCCACATGGGGGTGCTGTGGGTTGCGCCTTTGCAACCGTTGCGAACGGTCAGGGGACGAGCGTCTGGCACTACGATCACGTGTTGTGATGTCCGTCACCCTGTGTGGCCTATGCTACAGCCCGGGCGACCCAAAGAATGCCGCTGCGAGCAGGGAGAACGTCGCGATCGGGTAACAACCGTGTAGCGCCGCCGACACCATGCTGTAGCCCAGCTAAAGAAAACTTTTGTTGATTCCGAGTATGCCTAAACAGTGGCCTGCCCGGTCCGCAATTCGCCGGGCCACCCACTGCTGGCGCGGGCGGCTGGGCACGTACGCTCCGGCCCGCGGAACCGCCACCCCCAAGCTTTTTCCAAGCCCGCCGGCGTTATGGTGCGGAGAGCGCCAGAACCCGAGTCCGTTCGTTCCGGAATCCGGCCGGCGCCGAAGGCAGGGGCCGATCGTGGAGGGCCGACTGATGAACCGGGTGGTCAAGCTGTGCCTCGCGGGTTCGCTTGTACTGGCGATCCTGGGCCTCCCGGCGCTCAGCCTGGGCCCCGAAACCGCCGGGGCGCAGGCCTGCGTTGCCTCCACCGAGGCACTCAGGGACCCCTATCCGGGGATCCAGGCCGCGGCGTCCAGCTTCGAGGCAGGCACCCTGGACGGGTTCGGCATTTCCGCGGCCGGGACGGGGAGCGTCTCGGTGTCCACCGGGCTCTCGCACTCCGGGAACTGTGCCGCCCTCCTGCACACCACCGCGGTGCCGGGCTCCATCGCCAGGCTGACGGTGGGCCTGACCCCCGGGACCACGGAGGCATATGCGGACGGCTGGTTCAACATCGCCGCCGAAGGAATGGCGGGAAACAATGTTCCCTACTTCCGGTTCTTTGCCGGCGGAGTCCGCGTCCTGGATGTTTTCCGGCAGAACATCTCCCATGAGCTCGTGCTCCGTACCTCGTCACCCGCAGGGTTCGCCTACACCACCTTGCGGCGGGACGTCCCGACTGACTCCTGGCACCGGCTCGTCATGCACGTGGTCCCCAACGGCCCCGGGACCAACGTCCAAATCTGGTGGGACGGGCGTTCGGTCTACGCCGGCACTGTCAGTATTTCCGCGACGACGCTCGACACGCTCCAGCTTGGCTCCGAACACGATCAGCAAATGGCCGACATCTACATCGACGACGTCATTATCAACAGCGGCACGGGAACGCCGGCGCCGGTTCCCGGCCCGCTCCCCGAGCCGAAGGGTGACCCGTCGCAGCGGTTCGACGATTTCCACGGTGACGGACAGTCCGGCCTGCTGGCGGCCGGCACAGTCACGAGCCGCACGCTCACGAGCCGCACACTCGCGAGCCGCACCGGGAGGCTGGCCTCCGCGGGCATGCTAGGCCTGAAAAACCCGCTGACCTAGATCACGGTTCGGTTGCGGCGGTCCCCGTGGGGAACTATCCCTCCCGGTCAGCCGTGGGAATTGGTAGCGTGACTATATAAAATCCCCATTTCGTCTAGTCCGCATCGCACCGGAACATCACCCACCCCCTTATTTTGGAGGACACCCGCAATGGCACATGGCGGAAACCCGATCTTCAGCGGAAAGAATTTCCGCGAAGCCACCCAGGCACCGCCTGCCCCGCAGGCCCCGTACGGTCAGGCCCCGTACGGTCAGAACCCGTATGGCCAGACCGCTTACGGTCAGGCCCCGGTCCAGGGCGGGTGGAATGCGGCCCAGCAGGGCATGACCCAGGAACAGCTCCAGGACCTGTACAACCGCCCGGCGGCCGGGCCGGCTGACATTGGACGGATGACGTACGACGACGTCATCGTCAAGACCGCGGGGTGCCTCGGCATCCTGGTAGTCGGCGCGGCAGTGGCGCTCGCCGTCCCGCAGGGCACCGGATCCATGCTGATGATCCTCGGAGCCCTCGGCGGCTTCGCCCTGGCAATGGTCAACACCTTCAAGAAGCAGCCGTCGCCCGGACTTATCCTGGCCTACGCCCTGCTCGAAGGGTTCTTCCTCGGCGGCCTGACCCGCATCCTTGACAACCTGTTCCCGGGAGTCGGCATCCAGGCCGTCGTCGGGACGCTGTCCGTCTTCGCCGTGACGCTCGTGCTGTTCAAGAGCGGCAAGGTCCGGGCGACGCCCAAGCTCATGCGGTTCTTCATGATCGCCCTGATCGGCTATGCGGTGTTTGCCCTCGTCAACGTCGTCATGATGATGACCGGGGCCGTGACCACGCCGTTTGGCCTGAGCACCAGCGTGGAGATCATGGGCATCCCGCTCGGCGTCTTCATCGGCTTCCTGGCGATCGGCCTGGCCGCCTTCTCCCTGATCATGGACTTCACGTCGATCGAGGCGGCCATCAACGCCGGCGCCCCGCAGCGCTTCTCCTGGACCGCAGCCTTCGGCCTCACGGTCACGCTGGTCTGGCTCTACGTCGAAATCATCCGACTCCTGGCCATCCTGCGCGGCGACGACTGACCGGCGTCGTTCCTGAACGACCCTGATTTCCCGAGAGGAGCCCCGCCCAATGGCGGGGCTCCTCTCGTATGCGGCTCAGCAGGAAGCCGTCAGCTGAGCCGCTCGAACACAACCGCCATGCCCTGGCCGCCGCCGACGCACAGCGTGGCCAGTCCCAAAGAGGCGTCGCGGGCGCGGAGCCCATTGATCAGCGTGGTGGTCATGCGTGCGCCGGTCATCCCGAAGGGATGGCCAAGGGCAATGGCGCCGCCATGGACATTGAGTATCTCCGGATCGATGCCGAGCTCCCGGGCGCTGGCCACCACCTGGACCGCGAAGGCCTCGTTGAGCTCCACGAGGTCGATGTCCCCGATGGTCAGCCCGGCGATCGTGAGCGCCCGGCGGGTCGCTGCCACCGGCCCCATGCCCATCAACTCCGGGGACAGGGCGCTGACACCGGTGGAGACGATCCGCGCAAGCGGCTCGAGGCCCAGTTCGCGGGCGCGAGAATCACTCATAACCACGACGGCGGCGGCCCCGTCGTTGAGGGGGCACGCGTTCCCGGCCGTCACGGTGCCGCCGCTGCGGAAAACCGGCTGCAGGGCACCGACCGCCTCTGCTGTCACCCCGGGCCGCGGTGAATCGTCGCGGTCCACCACCGAGCCGTCGGCGCGGGTATAGGGGGTGATTTCGCGGGCGTAGAACCCGGAAGCGATGGCCGCCTCGGCCCGGTTCTGGCTGAGCACCGCCCAGGCGTCCTGCTCCTGACGGGTGATGCCGTAGCTTGTGGCGACGTTCTCCGCCGTCTGGCCCATGGCGATGTACACGTCCGGCATCCGGCCGCCCAGCCGCGGGTCGGTCCACGGCGTGTTGGCGGCCGCGCGGGCCTCGGTGCGTTTCCGGRCCGCCTCAAAGCGCGGATTGTGCGTGCTGGCGTCGGTCTCGCCGGCACCGGCCCAGTCCCGGTAGCGCGACACGGCCTCAACCCCGGCGGCCACGAACGCCTGGCCTTCGCCGGCCTTGATGGCGTGGAAGGCCATCCGGAGCGTCTGCAGGCTGGAGGCACAAAAACGGTTGATCGTGGCGGCCGGAACGTTGTCCAGCCCGGCCAGGATGCTGACCACACGGGCCATGTTGGAGCCGGCCTCGCCGCTTGGCTCGGCGCACCCCAGATAGATGTCGTCCAGGCCGTGGCCGGCCCCGGCGGCGGCGTCGAACTCCGGAATCCCGGCGAGGGCCGCCGTGATCATGGCCGCGGCGAGATCGTCCGGCCGTTCGTCTTTCAGGGACCCCTTGAACGCACGGCCGATCGGGCTCCGGGCAGTAGAAACGATGACAGCTTCTGGCATGCGCCCAGACTACGCCCCGCCTAGGCCAGCCGCATGGCTCCGGCCGCGGGGCTGACGCTGAAGATCTCCGGCGCGGCATACCCGGCCCGGGCGAAGGCACGTTCGACGGCGGAGCGCACCTGCTGCGCCGATCCCGCCGGGGTCAGGGCGATCGCGGAGCCGCCGAAGCCGCCGCCGGTCATGCGGGCGCCGACCGCGCCGGCCGACCGCGCCGTGTCCACGGCAAGATCCAGCTCCGCGCAGGAGATCTCGAAGTCATTGCGCATCGAGGCATGGGACGCGTCGAGCAAGGGGCCGATGGCGGCCGGGCCCCGGGTGTCCAGCAGCTCCACCGTCTGCAGCACGCGCTGGTTCTCGGTGACAACATGCCGGAGCCGGCGGAAGGTCTCCCGGTCCAGAAGCCCGCTGGCCTCCTCGAGGTCCTCGAGCCCGACGTCGCGCAGCGCCCGCACGCCAAGGACCTCGGCGGCGAGTTCGCACGATTCCCGGCGGGCCGCATACCCGCCGTCGGCGTGGGAATGGGAAACCCGGGTGTCGACAACCAGCAGCACCAGTCCCGCGGCATCGGCGTCGAACGGCACCAGCCGGACACTCTGGTCCCGGCAGTCGAGGAAGACGGCGTGGCCGGCCGTGGCCCGGAGCGAGGCGGACTGGTCCATGATGCCGGTCGGCGCGCCGACGAAGTCATTCTCCGCCCGCTGGGTGGCCAGGACCATGTCCTGCACGGAGAGGCCGGCGTCCATGAGCCCGTTCAGCGCCGAAATCACGGCGCATTCGATGGCGTGGGAGGACGACAGGCCGGCCCCTCGCGGAACCTCGGAATCCAGGAGCAGGTCCACGCCGGGAACCTGAAGGCCCCGCTGCTGCAGCGCCCAGATGACCCCGAGCGGGTACTTTGTCCAGCCCCTGGCACTGGCGCGGGCCAGCGAGCCGGTCTCCGCGGTGGTCAGCCCCTGGTTGCCGAACGTGGAGAGCATCCGCACCGTGGAATCCGGCCGGACCCGGACGGCAACCCGGGCCGCCCGGTCGATGGCGAACGGCAGGACGAAGCCCTCGTTGTAATCGGTGTGCTCGCCGATGAGGTTGACCCGCCCCGGTGCCTGCCACACGCCGTCGGGCCGGGCGCCGAAGACCGTCTCAAACCGGGCGGCGAGCCCGCGGCCGTCCAGGGGTTGATTCATGGCCTGGCTCCTGCGCTGCTGGAAGTCATGGGTCCAAGGTATACGGGTTCGCGGGGTTGTTTGTGTGGTGCGGGCTGTACGGTGGTCACCATGGATCTCTCAGCGACACCCCCGGCATCCGGCACTGTATCCGCCGCCAATGACACGATGCGCAGGTACGCGTCCGGCCGGCAGTACGAGCTCCGGCGCGGCGACGCCCTGGCAGTCGTCACCGAACTCGCCGCCGGCCTGCGGCTCTACAGCCGTGGAGACACCGCCCTGACGGAAACCTACGGGGATGCCGACATCGCGCCCGGCGCCACCGGAATCACGCTGGCACCCTGGGCCAACCGGGTGGAGGACGGCGTCTGGCACCTCAACGGCAAGAAGCTGCAGCTGGACATCACCGAGGTCTCCCGCAATAACGCCAGCCACGGTTTGCTGCGGAACTCCTCCTACGATCTCGTGGACGAGGACGAGTTCTCCGTAACCCTGGAGGCGGCGGTTTTTCCGCAGCACGGCTACCCGTTTCTTCTGCGGCACCGGGTCCGCTACGAACTGGCCGAGGACCTGGGGCTGGTGGTGCGCCAAACCCTGATCAACGACTCCCAGGACCGTGCGCCGTTCGTGCTCGGCGCGCACCCGTACCTGCGGCTGGGCGATGTGCCCAGCGAGGACCTCACCGTGAGTGTGGACGCCCGGACCAGGCTGGTCGCCGACGACCGCCTCATCCCGCGCAGCAGTGAACCGGTCAGCGGCGACTTCGATCTGCGCGGCGGGCGGCCGGTGGGGACCCTGGACCTCGATTCGGCCTACAGGGACCTGGAGTTCGACGGCGGCGTCGCCCGGCACACGCTGCGCTCACCCGACGGGCGGACGGTGAGCCTGTGGCAGGACGCGGGCTGCGGGTATGTCCATGTCTTCGTGACGACGGAATTTCCGGGCCGGTCGAAGGCGGTCGCGATCGAGCCGATGACCGGTCCCGCCAACGCGTTCAACAGCGGCGAGGGCCTGCGCTGGCTTGCGCCGGGGGAGCAGTTCTCCATGACCTGGGGCATCTCCGCCTCGCTGACGGCCGCTGCCGGCTGACGCTGTGGGCTGACCGGGCGGCCTGACCCCATGAACGGCCCCCGGGCCGGTGCCTCGGCCGTCGCCCGTGCCTGGACCGTAGCCCGGTGCTGGTTGCCGGTTGCTGGTTGCTGGTTTCTGGTTTCCTATTGGGCGTCGCCTACGGAATCATGGGGCTATGACGCCAGCTGAGGACGCCGCACCTGCCACAAGCCCCTCCTATTCCGCGGCCGGGACCGGGTCACGCGCCGGGGCCCGGGCACGGACCGACCGGGAGATCGACCAGGACATTCCCTACGGCGTGCGGATCGCCGCCGCCTGGGCGTGGCGCGGCGGGCTGATCCTGCTCGTAATCGGGCTGCTGGTCTGGCTGCTCAGCCACGTCAGCTTCCTCATCATCCCCGTGATGGTGGCCGCCCTCCTCTCGGGGCTCCTCAGCCCCGCAGTGCGCTGGATGGCCAACCGGCGTGTGCCCAAGGGGCTCGCCGTCGCCATCACGGTGCTCGGCTTCATCGGCCTCATCGTCGGTGCCCTGACCCTGGTCGGGCGCCAGCTCATGCAGGGCTTCGGCGAACTGTGGTCCCAGGCGCTCACGGGCGTGCAGCAGGTACAGACCTGGCTGTCGGAAGGCCCGCTGCACCTGACGGCCGCCCAGATCGATAAGTACATCGAGGACGCCACCGCTGCCCTGCAGAACAACAGCAGCAGCATCCTCAGCGGGGCTCTGACGTTCGGGAGCACCGCCGGGCACTTCGCCGCCGGCCTGGTCCTGGCGCTGTTCATCCTGATCTTCTTCCTGCTCGAAGGCGACAGGATCTGGGCCTTCCTCGTCAGGCTCATGCCCCGGAAGGCGCGCCGGGCCACGGACGGCGCGGGCCGCCGCGGCTGGACATCCATGGTCAGCTACGCACGCATCCAAATGTTCGTCGCCTTCGTGGACGCCGTGGGAATCGGCGTCGGCGCCGCCATCATCGGCGTGCCGCTCGCGCTGCCGCTGGGCGTGCTGGTCTTCCTCGGCTCGTTCATCCCGGTGGTCGGCGCGCTGTTCACCGGCGCGATCGCCGTGTTGCTGGCGCTGGTCGCCAACGGGCCCGTCAACGCCCTCATCATGTTGGCGATCGTGCTCGGCGTCCAGCAGCTCGAAAGCCACATCCTGCAGCCCCTCGTCATGGGCAAGGCCGTCTCCCTCCACCCCGTCGCCGTGATCCTGTCCGTCGCGGCCGGCTCCTACCTCGCCGGGATCCCCGGCGCCTTGTTCTCCGTTCCGATCCTTGCCGTAGCAAACTCGTCGATTCGCTACATTGCGGGCAGAACGTGGGAACATGATGAAGTGTTGGCAACCTCGGGAGCCGGGGGCGGTTCTGCCCCCGAACCCGGCGCAGACACCACCTTCACAGACGTCCACCTGCCGGGCGCAAACCCCGGCGGCGAGGGCGCCGCACCCAACAGCGGTGCTCCGGGCAGCGATGCCGGACGGGGCACCGACGCCTGATCCAAAGAAGGAGAACAGTTCGTGAATACCCTAGAGAGCCTGCCCGTCACGCTGGACGATGTCCTGGCTGT
>NZ_JBFTZL010000119.1:0-11646 GCF_056406825.1 Arthrobacter sp. P1_A5
GGCCCGGACGGTGGCCTCGGACCCCTCCGTGCGGGCTCAGGTCCAGTCCATCAGCGCCCTTCCCGCCGCTCCCCCGGCCGCCGAGCTGCTGGCCGGTCCGTTGATGGCTGCCGCGGAGGGTGCCCGCACCCGCACCGGCGCCCTGTTCGTGGTCATTACGGACGAGACCGGCATCCGGCTGGCGCACCCCGACGCGGAGCGGCTGGGCGAAAAGGTCAGTACCGACCCCTCGGACGCCCTCGCGGGCCGGGAGGTCACCACGCGGAACACGGGCACGCTGGGCCCGTCCGCCGGCGCCAAGGTCCCGGTGTACGCCCCGGACTCGACGGCGGTGGTGGGCGAGGTGAGCGTGGGCTACTCCACCGAGACGATCAGCCAAAGCCTGGCCCGGGACATCATCCCCATCGCCGTCACGGCCGCCGGCGCGCTGCTGGCCGGCGTGCTCGCCTCCTTCCTGCTGCGGCGGCGGCTGCAGCGGCTGACCCTCGGGCTCGAACCCGAGGAGATCAGCACCCTGGTGCACGACCAGGTGGCCGTGTTACAGGGGGTCGACGACGGCGTGATCGGCGTTTCGGCCGACGGCAGGGTCAGCGTTTTCAACGCCGCCGCCCAGCGGCTGCTCGGTGTCCCGGACCTCGCGGGCACGGCCTGGGCCGCCGCGCCGGTCCCGGAGCAACTCAAGGCCCTGACCCGGGCCGATGCGGCCGAGGGCGAGGCGGTGGAACTCGTGGCCGGCGGCCGGGTGCTGGTGGTGAGCGCCCGCAAGGCCCTGCACGGCCGCGAGGACCTGGGCTGGGTGGTGATGCTGCGGGACCGGACCGAGCTGCAGCAGCTGACCCGCCAGCTCGACGCCGTCGGCACCATGTCCGCGGCTTTGCGGGCACAGCGCCACGAGTTTGCCAACCAGCTACACACGATCGCCGGGTTCATGAGCATCGGGGAGCCCCAGCAGGCCCAGGACTATCTCGCCAAACTGGCCGGCACCGGGCCGCTGGCATTCCCGGTGGACCAGGCCGAGCTGCTCCAGGACCCCTACCTGCAGGCCTTCCTCGGTGCCAAGGGCGTCGAGGCGGACGAGCGCGGCGTGAGCCTCCGCCTCGGCCCGGAATCCGTGGTCCGCGGCCACGTCACCGAACCCCAGGACGTCACCACCGTCCTGGGGAACCTGATCGACAACGCCGTGAACGCCGCCGTCGCCGGATCCGCGGCCGAGCGCTGGGTGGAAGTCGAAGTGCTGGACGAACCGGGCATCAACGGAGGCGCCGGCACACTCCACATTGTGGTGGCCGATTCCGGCGACGGCCTGGGCGTTGGAATGACAGCCGCCGAGGCCGAGGGGGTCTTCGCGGAAGGCTACACGACCTCGGTCCGGCCCGCGCGCCCTGGCGGAGGGCAGGGCCTGGGGCTGGCGTTGTCCCGACAGCTCGCGCGCCGCCGCGGCGGAGACGTGCGGGTGCTCGAAGCCGGCTCCCCCGGCGGCCCGGGCGCCGTTTTCGTCGCCACGCTGCCGGGAACCACCGAACCGGGGCCAACGCTGCCGGGAAATACCGAACCTGCAATCACTGAAGCAAACCGGGAGGACAACGATGTCTGAGGATTTCAGGGTGCTGATTGTCGACGATGATTTCCACGTCGCCAAGCTGCATGCCGCCTATGTGGATTCGGTGGCCGGCTTCCTGGCGCTGCCGCCGGCCGGCTCGGCGTCCCAGGCACTGCAGGCCATCCACAGCCTGCGCCCGGACCTGGTGCTGCTGGACGTCTACCTGCCGGACGCTTCGGGCCTGGACCTGCTGCACCAGCTGGACGTCGACACCGTGATCCTCAGCGCAGCCTCGGACACGGCCTCGCTGCGCCTCGCGTTCCGCCGCGGGGCACTGGGTTACCTGCTCAAGCCCTTCACGGCCGAATCCCTTTCGCAGCAGCTGCGCTCCTATGCACGCTACCGCCGGATCCTGGCCCAGCCGGGCTCCGTCAGCCAGGAGACGGTGGAGCGCGCCAAGCGCGCCCTGATCCCGGGCGACGTCGTCGCCTCGGCACGTCCCCGCTCCGCCACCGAGGCCGCGGTGCTGGAATCCCTGGTGCCCGGCGAGCAGTATTCAGCCGCCGACGTCGCCGCCCGGGTCGGCGTGTCCCGGGCCACCGCCCAGCGGTATCTGTCCGCGCTGGCGGACGACGGCGCCGTCGATATCCAGCTGCGCTACGGCACCACCGGGCGGCCCGAGCACCGCTACGGAATCCCCGCCCCGGCCGGCCACTAGGCGCCGTCGGGCTCCCTCTGTGCCGCCGCCTGCTCCGCCTGCACGGCCCTGTGGATGTTGCCGTGGATCATGTCCGCCCCGACGCGCTCGATCACGCCGTCCCGCTCCAGGACGGCCCGGACCGCGGGCTTCAGCCGGGTCAGGCGCAGGTTGACCCCGGCCTCCCGGGCGAGGATGACGATGTCCGCCACCTTTGCCGCCCCCTGCGAGTCGACGAAGTTGATCCCGCCGCAGTCGAGCACGATCCCGGTGAGCCCCGGCGTCGACTGGATGACGTCGCGCAGGCGGTCCTCCAGTGCATCGGCCGTGGCGAAGAACAGGCCGCCGTCGAACCTGATCACGGCAATGCCGGGAAMGGTCTCGTCGCCGGGGTGCTCACCGGCATCGCGGAAGACCTGGGTCCCGGGCTCGCGGCCCAGGTCGGGCATCTCCGGATGGGTCGCCACCCGGACCAGCCAGATGAGCGAGAGCCCGATTCCAATGACGACGCCCGCCAGCACGCCGAAGATGAGGGTCCCGATGATGGCAGCGACCGCAATCCAGAAGTCGAACTTCTGCACGCGGGCCAGCCGCCGCAGCTCGGGCACGTTCATCATGCCCATGACGACGGCCTCGATGATCAGCGCCGCCAGCACGGGCTTGGGCAGGATCGAGAACAGCGGCGCCAGGAACAGCAGCGTGAGCAGGACGGTGATCCCCGAGGTGAGGGAGGCCAGTCCGGTCTTCGCCCCCGAGTGGTCGTTCAGCGAGCTCGCGGACAGGCTCGTCGAGACGGGCATCCCCTTGAACAGACCCGAGGCGATGTTGGCCATTGACTGGGCAATGGATTCCTGGTTGATGTCGATCTGGTAGCGGTGTTTGGCAGCGAACGCCCTGGCATCCCCTGCGGTCTGGGAGAAGCCGATCAGGACCAGTGCCACCGCCGCGAGCGCCACGGTGCCGACGTGGTCCCACATGAGTTGGCCGTCCGGGACCTGCAGCGAGGGCAGCCCGCTGGGTACGTCGCCCACCAGGGCCACGCCTTTGGCCCCGAGACCGAAGAGCGCCTCCGCCGCCAGTCCGCCCACCACCAGGACCAGGGCGCCGGGGACTTGGGGAGCGATGGCTTTCAGCCCGAAGACCACAGCCAGCGCGATGACCCCCACCACCACGGTGGTCGGCTGTGCCTCGCCCAGGGTGCCCAGCCACGACCACAGCTCCTGGAGCGGATTCGAGCCGGTGACCTCGGTCCCGGTGAGTTTGGGGAGCTCGCCGATCACGACGTCGATCGCCGCGCCGAAAAGGAAGCCGGTGACCACGGCCTTCGAGAGGAACTGCGCAATCCAGCCCATCTTGAAGACGGCAAGAATCAGGAACAGGATGCCGGAGGCAAGGGTAATTCCGGCAACGAACGAGGCGACATCCTGCTCGCCGGTGATGCCCGCCGCGAGCACGGCACTCGCGGCCACCGCCGCCAGGCCCGAACTCGGGCCCATCGAGATCTGCCGGCACGTGCCGAAGATCGCGTAGACGATGGCGCCGGCGGCCGCGGCATACAGGCCGTTCTGCAGCGGGATCCCGGCGATGCCTGCGTACCCGAGGTTCTTCGGAACGATCAGGGCCGCGACGGTGACCCCGGCAATCAGATCGCCGCGCAGCCACGAGCGGTCATAGGAGCGGAACTGGCCGATGAGGGGGATCCTGGCGGGCCCCTGCCCGTGCGCCTTGGTCATGCGCCCTTCATACTCCAAGTCCCGACGTTCCGCCAGAGCCCGGCCGGCCCCCGCAACGCCCCGGGCAACCGTCGCTTTGGCCCTAGGTGGCGCTCTTCTGGGCGACGAGTTCGATCTCGACGAGCATCTTGGGATCCAGGAACGGCAGCACGTGAACGAGGGAGAGCGTGGGGCGGATGTCGCCGAAGACCTCGCCGTGGGCCCGGCCGGCCTCTTCCCACTGGCTGATGTCCGTCAGGTACAGCTTGGACTGCACCACGTCCTCGAAGCCGAAGCCGGCCTCGGCCAGCACGGCGCCGAGCTTCTGCAGGATGTAGCTGGTCTGGGTATAGAAGTCCTCGCCCATGATTCCGTCCTCGCCGCTGGCGGCGGTCGCGGAGATGTAGAGGGTGTTGTCCACCTGGACAGCCCGGGAATAGCCGAGGGTCTGTTCCCAGGTGGAGCCGGTACCGAAGGTCTTGCGCATGGTGGGCCTTTCGCAGTTGCCGCAGGGATCGGCACAACTGTAGGGCGCCGGACGGCCGGGCCGCCAAACCGGGTTGCTTTGTGTCGGCGGACCTGCGCGGGGCCACCGCCCCGGCTAGAGTTCCTGGCGGTAAACGAGCAGTTTGATGTCCGTGCCCGGCACGAGCCAGTCGCGCTCCGGCGCCCGGACGAAACCGGTCTTCAGGTAGAGGCCGTGGGCGCTTTCCCAGCTCTCGCCCGTGGTGAGGGCCACGGCGTGGATGCCGGGCAGGGCCCTGGCGTGCTCGATGATGGCCTGGACCATGGCCTTGCCGGCACCGCTGCGCTGCACGGAGGGGTCCACCACGAGCATCCTGAACTCGAGCTCGTCGCTGAAGGCGATGTCCGCGTAGGGCTCGCCGGCGACCGCCAGCGTCACGGAGCCGAGGATCCGGCCCCCACGCTCGGCGACCCAAACCGTCGCGGCCGCCGCGCGCTGCCCGACGTTCTGGATCTGCTGCATGTAGGGGTGGTCGGCGCTCTCAAAGTAGCCCGCCGCCAGGTAGGCGTCCCGGGTGATGCGCGCTATGGCGTCGAAGTCGGCCGGAACGGCGGGGCGAATAAGGATCTGCGAAGGCACCTGTCAATGGTACGGGCGCCCGGGCCGGGCCGTGCCCGGAAAGGCCGTTTCCGTGACTGAACTATCACTCAGGCGCATCTGACAGGCGTAGAGCCTGCCCGGCGAGACGACGTTAGAGCGGGAACTTGCCGGAGAGTTCCAGCGGCCCGGCGCACGTCCATGCTGTGAGGCGCTCGTCGTCGGAGGGGCCGCCGGCCAGGGGGCTGGTGAGCCGCGGCCGGCGCACCCAGCAGCCTGCCTCCTCGGCGATCAGGGCCCCGGCGGCGAAGTCGTGTTCGTTGAGCCCGCGYTCACCGTAGGCGTCGTRSGTGCCGTCCGCMACGAGGCACAGGTCCAGTGCCGCGGACCCGAGCCGGCGCATGTCGGCGAAGCCGTCCATCAGGGTGCCGAGGCCTGCGGCCTGTTCCGCCCGCACGCCGGGATCGTAGCTGAAGCCCGTGGCCAGGATCTGGCCGGTCCGTCCGGGGACCGGGCCGAACAGGGCGGTCACCTGGCCCTGCTCCTGGAGCCAGGCGCCCTCGCCGCGGGACGCGTAGTAGGTGCGTCCCAGCGCCGGTGCGCTGACGACGCCGGCCAGCCAGACGCCGTCGGCGTCGGCCACCGCCACGGAGGTGGCGTAGTAGACGATGTTGCGGATGAAATTGGTGGTGCCATCGAGCGGGTCGATGGACCAGCGGTAGCCGCTGGGCTCCGCCGGCAGGAGGGTGCCGCCCTCCTCCCCCGTGATGATGTCCCACGGCCGKGCGGCGGTGATGACGTCCCGGACGGCGGCTTCCGCGGCGAGGTCGAAGGCGGTCACCCAGTCTCCTGAGTCGCCCTTGTTGCTGACGTCCAGGGCCGCGGTCTTCCGGGTGGCCAGGACGGCGGCGCCCGCCGCCGCGGCCGACTTGGCCAGTTCGAGCAGCTCCGGAATGCCAGGTGCGGGAGGACCCGCGGAGTGGGAACTCATTCGGCCGCAGCAACCTCGATGCCGGGGGCCCCGCCGCCGTCGGCCGGGTCCGGGAGGCCGTCCGCGCCGCTGCCCGGCACCCTCTCCGCGCTGCCGTCCGCGCCGGTGCCGGCCGGCCCGTTCGCCAGCAGGGCACGGAAACCGTCCTCATCCAGGACCGGGACGCCGAGCTGTTCGGCCTTGTCCAGCTTCGTGCCGGCGTTCTCGCCCGCCACCACGTAGCTGGTGTTCTTCGACACCGATCCGGCCGCCTTGCCGCCGCGGATCAGGATGGCTTCCTTGGCCTCATCGCGGCTGAAGCCCTCGAGGCTCCCGGTCACCACCACGGTCAGCCCCTCCAGCGTCCTGGGCGTYGACTCGTCGCGTTCGTCCGCCATCCGGACGCCGGCGTCCGCCCAGCGGTCCACGATGTCGCGGTGCCAGTCCTCGGCGAACCATTCAGTCAGCGCCTGGGCGATGACCGGGCCCACGCCGTCCACGTGGGCGAGCTCCTCCTCGGAGGCCTGCCGGATGGCGTCCATGCTGCCGAACGCGGTGGCGAGGGCGCGCGAGGCCCGCGGGCCGACGTGCCGGATGGACAAGGCCACCAGGATCCGCCACAGCGGCTGGGATTTCGCTTTTTCCAGCTCCCGGAAGAGCTTGTCCGTCGTGGCCGTGGGCTTGGACGGGGTCTTGGTGGTGGCCTTGGTGAAGAAGTAGGGCACCAGCTCGAATTCCCCGGTGCCGACACCCTTGGAGCGCTTCTCCCGGCGGACACGGACGTCCGCGAGCTGCTCCGGAGTGAGGTCGAACAGTGTCGCCTCGGTGGTCAGCGGCGGCTCCGCGGGCTCGGCCGGCTGGGTCAGTGCGATGGCGGCTTCCCAACCGAGGGCCTCGATGTCGAAGGCGCCGCGGCCGGCAAGGTGGAAGACGCGTTCACGCAGCTGCGCCGGGCAGGACCGGGAGTTGGGGCAGCGGATGTCCACGTCCCCTTCCTTCCCGGGGGCCAACGGCGTGCCGCACGCGGGGCATTCGGTGGGCATGATGAAGTCGCGAACGGGAGGGTCCTGCTGGTCCCGCAGCGCCAGCACCGGGCCCACAATTTCCGGAATCACGTCTCCGGCCTTGCGCAGCACCACAATGTCGCCGATCTTCACGCCCTTGGCCTTGACCACTTCCTGGTTGTGCAGGGTGGCCATTTCCACGGTGGAGCCGGCGACTTTGACCGGTTCCATCACGCCRTACGGGGTGACSCGSCCGGTSCGGCCGACGTTGACGGCGATGTCGAGCAGCTTGGTGTGGACCTCTTCGGGCGGGTACTTGTAGGCCACSGCCCAGCGCGGCACCCGGGTGGTGTAGCCSAGGGCSCGCTGSGTSGCKAAGTCGTCCACCTTGAYCACAATGCCGTCGATCTCGTGSGTGAGGCTGTGCCGCTTGTCGCCGTAGCGCTTGATGAATTCGAGCACGTCGGAAAGCCCGGCCAGAACCTCGAAATACGGGCTCGTCGGCAGTCCCCACTCGGCCAGCTTGCGGTAGGTCTCGGACTGGCTGGCGGTGTCGAGACCCTCGCGGGCGCCGATGCCGTGGACGTACATCCGCAGCGGCCGCTTGGCGGTTTCCGCGGGGTCCTTCTGCCGCAGCGAACCTGCGGCGGCGTTGCGGGGGTTGGCCAGCGGCGCCTTGCCGGCCTCGATCAGGGCTTCGTTGAATTCCGCGAAGGCCTGCGACGGGATGAAGACTTCGCCGCGGACCTCCACCTCCGCCGGGAAGCCGGTGCCGCTGAGCTGCTTCGGGATTTCCTTGATCGTCAGGACGTTATGCGTGATGTCCTCGCCGGTGGTGCCGTCCCCGCGGGTTGCGGCCCGGACCAGGGCGCCGTCGCGGTAGAGCAGGTTGACGGCCAGGCCGTCGATCTTCAGTTCGGTGAGCCACGACGGCGGGTTCCCGCCGTTGCCGAGCTTGGCGACGCCCGCCTCGGCCTTGACCATCCAGGCCTCCAGCTCCTCGAGCGAGAAGACATCCTCCAGGCTGTACATGCGCTGCAAATGCTGCACGGCGGCAAACGCCGCTGACACCTCGCCGCCGACTTCCTGCGTGGGCGAATCGTTGGCCACCAGTTCCGGATGCATGGCTTCGAGCGTTTCCAGCCGCCGGTAGAGCTCGTCGAACTCGGCGTCGGAGATGATCGGCGCGTCCTGCTGGTAGTAGGCAAAGCGGTGCTTGCGGACCTGCTCAACAAGGTCTTCATACTCCGCGCGGATGTCCCCGGAGGGGACCTGCTCCCCCGCGGGGCCTTGCGGGTCCGTGACGTGCCCGGGGGCTGCTTCGGCTGCTTCTTCAGTCCCTGCTGCGGTCTCTGCTGCGGTCTTCCCTGTGCTCACAGACCTATCMTGCCCTAGATCCCCGACATTGTCCGGTCCAGGGTCCGGTCTGGGGTCCGCTTCCGAATTTGGACTGACGCTGACCGCAAGGTCAGGCGGGCTCGTCCACGTTTGCAGTCCGGGCGTCGACCACGATCGCCGTGATGTTGTCCCGGCCGCCGCTGCGCAAGGCCGCCTGGATCAGTTCGTCCACGGCCGCCTGGGGGTCGGCCTCGGCCGCGAGGATGCCGGCGATCTTCTCATCGCTGAGTTCGCCGTTGAGGCCGTCGGAGCAGACCAGCATCCGGTCGCCGTCTTCAAGGGGAACCAGCCAGAAGTCGGCCTCGGAGTCATCCCCGGTTCCCAGCGCCCGGGTCACCACGTGCCTGCGGGGGTACACGGCGGCCTCGGCCTCGGTGATCTGGCCGGTGTCAAGGAGTTCCTGGACTTCGGAATGGTCCACGCTGATCTGCGCGAGCTGGCCGTGGCTGTACCGGTAGGTGCGGGAGTCTCCGATGTTGAGGACAAGCCAGTACGGAACGTCCTGTTGTTCCACCACCACGACGCCGGACAGGGTGGTTCCGGCTCGCGATCCGGTGGCGTGACGGATGCCCGCATCTGCCATGAGCAGGTACTCCTGCAGGATGTCCGCCGTCGCATCCCGGCTGCCGGTCTTGGACTGTGGCAGCTCGGCCAGGGTGCGCACGCAGATGCTGCTGGCAACTTCGCCGGCCTCGTGCCCGCCCATGCCATCCGCTACGGCGAAGACGGGGTCCGCGGCAAGGAAGGCGTCCTCGTTCGCCTCGCGGCGCAGTCCCCGGTCCGTGCCGTACCCGCAGCGCAGTAGCGGTCCCCGTTTTCCGTCCGACGGCGGGATGGGGGCGTCTGGTGATGGGTTCATGGCGGTCCTCAATACAGTGGTGCGCGGCTTCACTGGTGCGCGGGGTTGACGGCGTTCGCAACCCGGCCGGATAGCAACTGCCGGTCCGACTATCGCATATGCGCCGCTCAGCTGAGAAGCCCGCCACGGCCTACCGCCGGGCTGATCCGGCGTTCAGTCCAGGATCAGGCCCCGGCCGCTGCCGGGCTGCAGCTGCACCGGGTGGATTTCACCGAACCCTCGGACGTCCTCGGCCGGCCGGGGCACCAGGACGAAGCGTTCGTCCTGCTCCAGCGCGGCCGCGGTCATCGAATCCACCAGCACTGTTCCAGGGTCCGCGAGAGCCGTCAGTCGGGCGGCGAGGTTGACGGTGGGTCCGTAGATGTCGCCGAGGCGGGAGAGGATGCGGCCCCACACCATGGCCACGCGGGCCTGGGGCAGGATCTCGTCGTCGGTGAAGGCGCGGGACAGGGCCAGGGAAATCTCGGCGCCGGCCGCCGGAGTCTCGGCAATGTACAGGACTTCGTCGCCGACGGTCTTGACCAGCCGGCCGCCGCCGACCGAGATGATTTCGGCGCACTTGTTCTCGAAGCGCTGCACCAGCTGGGCCAGTGTCTTCTCGTTCATCCGGCGGGACAGGCTGGTGTAGGAGACAAGGTCAGCGAAGCCAACCGCCCGGGCCAACGGCAGGGGCGCATCGTCCTCGTCGCCTTCGCGGCCCTCTTCGCTGGACTGCAGCCCGGCTTCGGCCCGGACGGCCAGGCGCTGCACACCGGCGTTGAGCTGGCGGCGCCAGGAGTAGGCGAGCATCTCCTCGAGGGGGTCGATCAGGTTCGGCAACTCGCTGACGAGCCGCTTGCGGGCGACGGCGTCGGTCACGCCATGTTCCTGGACCATGTCCTCCACGAGGGCCTCGATCTGCCACACCACCATCCGGTCGGTCATCTGGCCGATGGCCCGGGTGATGGAGATTGCGGCTTCCTCGGTGAGCTTGCCGTCGCGCACCAGGTCCACGATGGTGGACAGGGCGGCCTGGTCACGCTCGGTGAAGGCGACATCTTCATCCCCGAGGTTGGGAAAACCCAGGGCGCGCCAAAGTTTCCGGGCAGAGAGCAGCGAGAGCCCTGCACCGGCAGCTACTTCACGACGCCGAAGCTTGCGTTCTCCGCCCAGCAGCCGCGCTTCCAGGGCCTTGGCGGCGAGCCGTTCAGCGGACATCGTGCCGGTGGGCGGGGCCACGGGTTCAGCTTCGTCGGGTTCGGGTTCGGGTTCGGGTTCGGCGGCGGGTTCGATGAGCGCGCCGGCTTCGCTGCCGAAGGCGGTCCCGGCGTCGCTGTCGGCGGCAGCCGAACCGGCGGCGTCCTCGGGCTCCCGGGGCAAATCCGGGGCAGCGAGATCGATGTCCTGGTGGACGTTCTCAGCGTTCATCTCTTCCACCTTCTCTCGTCTCCCACGGCCAGGCCTCGCCCGGGTTGTAGGTCATGCCATCGGCGTTGTCGGTCATGCCATCGGCGCCGGACGCCTCGCCCTGCGGGAGGTCGTCGATGGCGTCCAGCAGGAAATTACGGAATGTCGCGACCTCCGGGACATCGGGGACCACCGTTCCAAGGGGGTACCCGGTCTCCAAGGATATATTCCCGGAGTGCAATAGGCGCTGCAACAAGGATTGCTCAATGGCCACATGGCGGACGGCGGCGAGGGGGACCTGTTCATCGCGCCGCCGTAACATGCCGTATCGGGCAACTATGCGCTGGCTGGTGAGGATGTAACGGGTGGCGTGCCACGCAATGACCCGCGGGAGGCAATAGCCCAGCAGCACCCACGCCGCCAACGCCAGGCACACGGCGAGGAGCCAGGGCGTCCACTCCTTCGGGACGAGGGGGACGAGCCGCGCCGGGCCGCCCTTGACAACCCAGGCGCAGGCATACGCGGCCAAGGCCGGAACAACAATGAACATCAGCGCCGGGACAATGAGCATCCTGGGCTGGGGCCGGGTCACCACAATCACTTGCTCTCCCGGCAGGAGCACTCTACGCATAGCCGCTTTCTGCTCCGCCGCTGCCCGTGCCCTGGCTGCCGGTCCCTGCCGGATTCCACGGCCTCAGGTGCACGACGTCGCCGGCGGTCACCACATGTTCGTGGCCCGCGGCATCGACCACCAGGAGTGAGCCGTATTCGTCCAGACGCGTGGCGTGGCCAATGATCTCGTGGTCGCCCGGGAGTTGGGCCCGGACCTGCTTGCCGAGGGTTGAGAGGAGGTGCTCCACGCGTTTGTGCAGCGACGGGCCACCGGCCATGCCGGCGGTGGGGTCGCCGTCGGCGTTGCAGAAACTCCGGTACAGAGTGGCGAAGCGGGACAGGTAGCTCTTCAGGAGCTCCGTCCGGTCCACCGTGTCCGGATTCTCCAGCAGCACGGAGGTGGCG
>NZ_JBFTZL010000120.1:0-11459 GCF_056406825.1 Arthrobacter sp. P1_A5
CCGTGATCCTGGTGACCTTCGTGTCGCTGACCTTCGTCGGCGCCGCCGGCATGCTGCAGYTGCAGATCAACCAGATGAAGGGCTACTGGTACGACAAAGTCCAGGTGGCCATCTTCCTSTGCAGTGACGGTTCGACGGCGCCCGGYTGCGCCACCGGTCCGGCGACGCCGGAGCAGGAGGASAACCTGCGCACGCTSCTGAAGTCGCCSGCGGTGGCGCAGTACGTCAACGACTTCCAATACGAGTCCAAGGACGACGCCTACAAGCACTTCAAGGAACAGTTCTCCAATTCCCCGATCGTTGACTCCGTGACCCCGGACCAGTTGCCGGCGTCCTTCCGGATCAACATGAAGGACCCGGAGAAGTACGAGATCATCAGCGAGACCTTCTCCTCCCAGGCAGGGGTAGAGACCGTGATCGACCAGCGGCAGCTGCTGGAGCGGCTGTTCTCGGCCATGAACGCCGCGTCCCTGGTGGCCGTGAGCATTGCCGGAGTCATGATCATCTGCGCCATTCTGCTGATCGCAACCACCATCCGGCTCTCCGCGTTCAGCCGCCGCCGGGAAACAGGCATCATGCGCCTGGTGGGCGCGTCCAAGATGGTCATCCAGCTCCCGTTCATCCTCGAAGGCGTCATCGCCGCGGTCATCGGTGYCGCCYTGGCCTCCGGCACCCTGTGGGCCGTGGCCCGCTTCTTCCTCGAAGGCGTCCTGTCCAAGCAGTATCCGGACACCGCGTTTATCTCACCCGGGCAGACCCTGATCCTGGTACCTGCCCTGATTGGCCTGGGCGTTGTCCTGGCCGGAATTTCCTCCCTGCTGACCCTCCGCCGGTACTTGCGGGTCTAGCTTTGCGCAACGAAAAGGGAATGCTTATGACACCGATGGCCCGCCGCCCCCTCCGGCAATCCCTCCGGCTCCGCCTGGTGGGGCGCCGCAGCCGGATGATCAGCGCCACCCTGGCGCTGGTCCTGGCCGGGACCATGGGGGCCTCGAGTCCGGCGGCATTCGCCGACGACCTTGAGGACCAGCAGGCCGCGCTGCGCGAGGAGGCGGCCCGGGTCCAGCACTCCCTCGAATTCGTGGACGGCAAGATCGCCCAGGCTGCGGCAGACCTGGTCCTGTACCAGGGCCAGCTCCCCGGCGCCCAGCAGGCGCTCACGGACGCCCAGGGCCGGGTGGCCGGAGCGGTCCAGGAAGTGCAGGCCCTCGCGGCCCGTGTGGACCTGGCGCAGCAGAACAAGGCAAAAATCACGCAGCAGCTGGAAGCGGACAAGCAAAAGATCGCGGACACCCGGAAGCTGATCGGGCAGATCGCCACGCAGGCCTACAAGTCCGGTGGCGTCCCATCCAACCTGTCCCTGTTCTTCGGGTCGAACCAGGGCAGCAGCCTGACGGACACCATCGACCTCGCGGACCAGGCCCTGCGCAGCCAGAACTCCGCGATGGACAAGCTCACCCAGCAGAGCGCCACCAACGTCAACGCGCAGGCCCGGCTGGCCGCCGTCGAGGCTGAAATCACCGACCTCAAGGCCAAAGCCGACGCCGCACTGGCCCGGGAAAAGGCCGCCCGGGACGAGGCCGCAGCCAAGAAGGCCGCCGTCGACAAGCTGATTGCCGACACCACCCGGCTCGACGCCCAACTCCAGGCCGCCAAGCCCGGCATCCAGAACCAGCTCGCGCAGGTCAAGGCCCAGCAGGACGCCGTCGCCGCCGAGATCGCCGAACGCGACCGGAAGCTGCGTGAGGCCTGGCTGGCCGAGCAGCGGCGCATTGCCGAGGCCGCGGCGGCAGCTGCCCGGGCGCAGGGACAGGCGGTCCAGCCGTATGTCCCGCCGGCCCAGGGCTCGCCGTCGGCCTTCGGGCTGCAGCACCCGTTCCCAGGCAATATTCCGATCACCTCCGGGTTTGGCTGGCGGGCGACGCCGCCGGGCACCATCGACTTCTACGGCCAGGGCGGCTACATGCACACCGGCATCGACTTCGGTGCCGCCTGCGGCACGCCCGTCTACGCCGCGGCTGCCGGCACCGTCTTCTCGGCCGGCTGGGCCAACGACGGCGGCGGCAACAACGTGAAGATTTCCCACGGGGTGGTCCAGGGCAACTCGCTGACCACGATTTACTACCACAACACTTCCGTGGCGGTCTCGGTCGGCCAGCACGTCAACCAGGGGCAGCTGATCGCCTATTCAGGCACCACCGGCAACTCCACCGGCTGCCACTCGCACTTCGAGACCTGGCTCAACGGCCGGGCCGTGGACCCCATGAACCTGCTGTAGTCCGGCCCGGGCAGTCCGGCCCGGGCCATCCGGCGGGCCATCCGCTGAGGCGGGCGCCCTGCCGTAAACTGGAAAGACTCCGCACCACCTGGCCGGAGTGAACCACCAACAAACCGAGGAGTCCTACCGTGCCCAAAGAAAGTGGCCGTAAGGTAGTGGCCACCAACCGCAAGGCCCGGCACGACTATCACGTCCTTGACACCTATGAGGCCGGCATCGCGCTGATGGGCACGGAAGTGAAGTCCCTGCGCGAGGGCCATGCCTCGATGGTGGACGGCTTCTGCACGTTCTACAACGACGAGCTGTGGATGGAGGGCATCCACATCCCCGAGTATCACCAGGGGAGCTGGACGAACCACGCCGCACGCCGCCGTCGCAAGCTGCTGCTGCACCGCGAAGAGCTCACGAAGATCTCGCACAAGATCCGCGAGTCGGGCTTCACGATCGTGCCGCTGCAGCTGTACTTCGTGGACGGCCGTGCGAAGGTCGAAATCGGCGTCGCCCGCGGCAAGAAGGAATATGACAAGCGCCAGACACTGCGCGAACAGCAGGACAAGCGCGAGGCCCAGCGCGTCATGCGCGAACGCAACCGCCGCTAGCGCGCCGCAGGCTGTCACGGTGCCAGGGAATGTTTCCCGGAGGCGGTGCGTTATGATTGGTAGTCCGGGAAGGATTCGAAAGTGTCCGGTCCGGGTTTGATAAAAAAATACGGGGATGATCGGTTTCGACGATGTTAGTCGCGACAGGTGAAGCGGGCCGAGGATGCAGAATTATCTCGTAAACGCTGTCTGCAAACCAATAAGTGCCGAATCAAAACGCACTGACTTCGCTCTTGCTGCCTAAGCAGTAAGACAGTCCGTCAGCCCGAGGTTGCTATTGCCCCGGATCCTGGCGTCATTTAGATAGCCACTGCTGTTTACCTCCGTCATCGGGGTAAACGGGACTCTTAGATGACTGGGCCCGGATCAGCCAGCTGTTTGCAGCATGGCTGGGGCCGAGAAATTCCAACGCAAACTGCGCCCGGAGAAGCCCTGACAACACGACATCGGACGGGGGTTCAATTCCCCCCATCTCCACATAGGGGCCCGGCAACGGCGCTCCACCCCGTATTGGGTTCACAAGACTCCCCGCCGGCTTTTTGCCGGCGGGGAGTCTTGTGCTTAAAGCCAAAGAGGGAGGGAAGCGTCTTCCGACACTTCCCTCCTCTTTGCAGTTGCTTGGCACTACATCCCGAGGATCTTCGCCTTCTGGACGCCAAACTCTTGTTCCGTGAGAATCCCTTGATCCTTCAGCGCCCCGAGCTGCTTGAGCTGTTCGAGGGCTTCGTTTGAGATGCCGCCGGCAGCTGGGGGAGGGGGTGGTGGCTGCTGGTAGACCGGCTGCTGGTAGGCCTGCGGCGGTGGCTCCTGCTGGGCCATCTGCGAATCGTAGGCCTCCTGCTGCTTGGCCGCGGTCGCGGCGTCCTTCTCGGCAAACTTGTTGGCCTGGCGGCGCTGGACCCGGCCGCTGACTGCACTGGCTGTCCCGGCAACCACCGCCGTCCGCCCTATACCTCTGAGAAGTCCCATAATTTTCTCCTGTCGGATTGCTTCCTGTGTGTCTTACGCGTCGGGTGCCGGCGACACGGCGGGTGCCGTCGTCTCGGCGTCGAGGGCCTCGAGGGCATCGAGTGCTTCCATCACGTCCGGAGCAGGGATCCGCGTGCTCGCGATGAGTTCGCCCCCGCTGTCCCGAACGGCCGCCACGAACGGTGCCGCCCAGATGTTCTCGTAGACGATCAGCGCGGCCACAGTCCCGGGGAGCAGCGCGGCCGAGGCCTCGGCGATGTCGTCATCGCCCAAGAGCCCGGTCCGGGCTCCCTCGAAGTAGGAGAACCCCGCCGCCGGACCGCCTGGGTCGGTGAGTTCGAGCACCTCGACAGATCCGTCGTCATTCTTCATGACGACGAGGAGATCGAAGAGGCGGATCACGCCCTGCTCGACGAGCTTAACGAGTTCCTCACTCGCCTGTCCCGTCAGTCCCGATACGGGGAACTCCAGGAGTACGAAGTCGACCGGCCCGTGGGCCTCAGTCTCCGGTGTGATTGTCACTGGTATTCCTCCGGTCTGTGTCGAGCACGCTGTCTGGCGCACTGGTCTTAGTGTGGGCGGTCCCCGCCGGGCCGTCACCACCCGCGTCGAATGATTCCGATGGGGGCCGCGCCGCTCAACGGTTGGAACTGCCCCGCGGACATGGCCCCGGAATGGGACCTCTCGGTCGGATTCCAAGACCACTAAACCGCCAACGGGAGATTGTCACATCATCCATTTCGGGTGAGCCCCCAGCCCGCCGCGACGTGTCAGGCCAATACGACAAGAGGCCGGAAGCAACGGCTTCCGGCCTCTCGATATTTCAGCGCTTCTTGATGTGTGCCACTGGGTCGGTGTGGGCATCGACGATGTGTTTCGCCTTCTTCTCTGCCCGTTTTTCCTTGATGGTTTTAACCGACTTCTTCGACACGCTCTGGTGCGGCGTCTTGTCAGGCATGGTGCTCTCCCTCACGGCAGGGGCCAGGGGTAGCCCCGTCTTTTAAGCTACGCCTCGGGAACGGCGGCGTCCACGATCCCTGCGAAACGGCTGCCGACGCCGTCGTACACACTGCGCACGAGCCCGGGCCCGAGCACGGGGATCTCGCGTGCCTCGTGGTGCACGCAGCAGACGTACGTGAATTCCGGCCACCATTTTTTGGGCCGGGCCGCTTCGGAGAATCCGCAGACGGCACAGGTGAGCTGGACCCAGACGGGCCGCTTGCCGGTGCGGTTTGCCTTGGACTGGACCAGCCACGCCGGCGGGTTGTCCAGCAGCTCGCCCAGCTCGGCCTCGGACAGCCGGGGCGGGATGCCGTGACGGTGCGCCATTTCCAGGGGAATGTCGAGGATCTGGGCTGCTTCACGTCGGGTAACCATCCTTCAACGATACGGGAACGACGGCGGCCCGAAGCCACCACGGCGCCCCGGTGTTACCCTCGCCACACCGGCGGAGGCCTGAGGTTTTCAGCCGGCGAGGGCAAGCCCAAGCGCCGCGGCCGCGAGCCCGGCGAGAAGGTTCGCGCCGATGTTGAGCGCCGCCGCCCGGTACCGCTCTTCGCTGACCAGGCGGACCGTCGCGGTGGTCCATGAGCTGAAGGTGGTCAGGCCGCCGGCGAGACCGGTTGCGATCGCGGCGTGCCAGTCGGCGCCCAGCTCCAGGTGGCCGGTCAAGCCGATGGACCAACCGATGATGAAAGATCCGGCGACGTTGACCGTGAGCGTCGCCCAGGGCCAGTGCGGTCGGGAGCCCTGATGGTGCGCGAACCAGGAGTCGACGGCGAACCGCAGGAGTGCTCCCGCCACCCCGCAGGCCCCGACCACCAGCGCGGTCATCATTGGGCACCGCCGCGGAGGTCGGCGATCGCCTTGCCGGTTTTCCAGCCGGCCGCCGCGGCCCCGAGGCCCAGGACGAGCGAGAGCCCGAGGTAGGCCAGCCACGTGGCGTGGTAGCCGCCGCGGATCTGCTGGTCAATGGCGATCACCAGCGCCGAAAAGGTGGTGAAGGAACCCAGGAGGCCGGGGCCGATGCCGGCCCGCAGCCAGAAAGCCGTCTGTGGCCGCGCGATCCAGAGGGTGGTCAGGGTGGCCAGAACGAAACTCCCGGAGACATTGATCGCCAACGTGGTCCACGGCACCGCGCCGGCGCTTTCGGGAAAAATCAGGCCGGCGCCGAAACGCAGCTCGGTTCCGATCAGCCCGCCGACGGCGACGGCGGACCAGGCCTTCCAGCCCGGCACGCCGGGGCGCGGCACGGCCCGGCGCTCGTCCAGCGCACCCTTCACTCAGCTCTCCGTGACGCTGCAGCCGGCGTGCCCGGCATCGCTGTGGACCCAGAGGGCCGAGGCGACCTCGTCGGCGAAATCGAATTCGCGCGGTGCCGGGGCGGAACCGATCCGCACTACCATGGGGCCACCGAAGGGACGCCGGCCCACCACCTCCACTTCGGCGTCGAGGTCGATGTCCTCTGCGGCGAGATAGCGCAGGAGCTCCGGGTTGTCGTCGCTGATCCGGGTGATCCGGCCGGTGTGGCCGTCGTCGAGTTCGCTCAGGCGGTGGGCGGCGGGCATCAGCACCGAGCCGTCGGCTGCCGGGATGGGATCGCCGTGCGGGTCCCGGGTGGGGTTCCCCAGCTTGGCCGCCATGCGTTCAATAAAGGTGTCCGAGACGGCGTGCTCCAGGAGTTCGGCTTCGTCGTGGACCTCGTCCCAGCGGTATCCCAGCTCGCGGACGAGGAAAGTCTCGATCAGCCGGTGCCGCCGGACCATGGACAGGGCGAGCCGGACTCCATCGCTGGTGAGCGTGACGGCGCTGTAGGGCTTGTGGTCTACGAGGCCCTGGTCTTTGAGTTTGCGGACCATTTCCGACACCGAGGAGTTGGCGACGCCCAGGCGCTGCGCCAGCTGCGTGGAGGTGATGGGCTTGCGCTGCCACTCGGTGAACGAATAGATGACCTTGACGTAGTCCTCGATCGAGGAGGAGGGCGTACTGGTCTTCACAGACCTAAGCCTACCGTCAGCTGCCTCCGGAGAAAGTGAGCCACAGCAGGACCAGGTTAAGGGCCACGACGAGCACCACGCTGATGATGGCGGCGACTCGGAGGGCCGGGCCGTCGGCGAACCGGCCCATCAGGGCTTTGTTGCTGGTCAGCACCACCAGCGGGACCAGGACAAAGGGAATCCCGAAGCTGAGGACCACCTGGCTCAGGACGAGCGCCCAGGTGGGGTCGAAGCCCACCGCCAGCAGCACGACGGCGGGGATGAGGGTCACGACGCGCCGGGCCATGACGGGGATCCGGATCTTGAGCAGGCCCTGCATGATGGTGCCGCCGGCATAGCAGCCCACTGAGGTCGATGCCAGGCCGGAGGCGAGCAGCCCGACCGCGAAGATCACGCCGACGATCGGACCGAGATTGGCGGTGATGGCGGCGTGCGCGCCCTCGATCGTGTCCGTGCCTTCTTCGCCGCCGAGGGTGGAGGCGGCCAGGAGCAGCATGCCGATGTTGACCAGTCCGGCGATCGCGAGGGCGGCCACGACGTCGAACCGGGTGGCCCGGACCAGGCGCGCGATGGCCGCCGGGGGAACATGCAGGTGTTCGTCCGGCCGGTGCCGGTCCCGGGACAGGGCCGAGTGGACGTAGATGGCGTGCGGCATGACGGTGGCCCCGAGCATGCTGGCGGCCAACAGGACGGTGTCCGGTCCCTGGAAGCCGGGCATGAGCCCGGCCAGGGCGGCTCCCGGATCGGGCGGGCTGATGAAAAGCCCGGCCAGGAAGCCGACTGTGATGATGCCGAGCAGGAACATGATGATGAATTCAAACGGCCGCTGTTTCTGCCGGGCCTGGACCGCGAGCAGGAGCATCGACACGGCGCCGACAATCAGGGCGCCAAGGGGGAGGGGCAGGCCGAAAAGCAGGTACAGGGCGATTGYGCCGCCCACCACCTCCGCGAGATCGGTGGCGGCGGCGACAACTTCGGCCTGCACCCAGAAGGCGCGGCGCCAGAACGGCTTGAGCCGTTCACCAAGGATCTCCGGAAGGCTCTTGCCCGTGACGATCCCGAGCTTGGCGGACTGGTACTGGACGAGGACGGCCATGACGTTGGCGGCCACGAGGACCCACACCAGCAGGTAGCCGTACTGCGCTCCGGCGGTCAGGTTGGCGGCCACGTTTCCGGGGTCCACGTAGGCGATCGACGCCACGAAGGCCGGTCCCAACAGGCCGATCAGCGCCCTCCGGGCACCCGGGTGTTTGTAAGTGGGGGCGTCCTGCGCCGGTTGCCCGTGTCCCGTTAGCTCCAGCACTGCCAGCTCCTGTGATTGGCGCGTCGGCGTTGACGCGATGATCGGCGCCGGCCGGAAAACAGCCGGTGTCAAAGTTTCGTGTGCCTATAAGAAATTATTAGGCATACCGAAACAATAGGCCTGGCGGGCGCTGCGTGCAATCCGGGGGAATCCGGGGTGAGCGTGCATCAGGCCCGGAAGGCCCGCCACGTCTGGGTCAGGTAGGGCAGCCGGAGCACCTCGCCTGGGGTGTGCCCCAGGTGCTCGTGCAGGTACCAGGCGAGGTTGGCTGTGACCTTGGCCCGGGTGGAGTCCGATGCCGCGAGATAGTAGCTGCGGGACTTGGCCAGCTCCTGGATGTCCTCCGCCGTGACGGAATCCTCCCAGCGCGTCAGGTGGCTCTCCAGTCCGGTGAACTCGGGGCCCACGGCCGGACGGAAGTGTGGCTTGTGGACGTCCCCGGCGTGCATGATCCGGGAGAGCCGGTGCACCCAGGGCACGCTGGTGTCCAGCTGGTTCCAGATCAGGCCCAGCACGCCGTGCGGCCGCAGGATCCGGGCAATCTCGGCGCAGGCCAAGCCTGGGTCGCACCAGTGCCACGCCTGGGCAACCGTGACCAGGTCAAAGGACTCCGGCTCGAGACCGGTGTCCTCGGCGCTGCCCTCGATGGCGGTGACGTCCGGCAGGGTCCGGCGCAACTGCTCAAGCATGTCGGCAGAGGGGTCCACGGCCACCGTGGCCAGTCCGCGTTCTGCCAAAAGGGAAGTGAACTTCCCGGTGCCCGCGCCAATGTCCGCGGCGTCCCTGGCTCCCGCCCGGACCAGCCAGTCGGCCGACTCCTGCGGATAGCCGGGGCGGACGCGTTCATAGTGCTCGCCGCCGTCCTGGAAGCTTTGTCCGAGTTCCTGGCGCCGCTCGCTGTGCAGCTTCGGTCCGCTGTGGAGCCTGGGTCCGGCGCTTGCCACGTGCGATCTCCTTCGGGAAGGTCCTGCTTGTTACAGATACCTTTCGAATTTACCGCACCCGCGCCGGGCCCCGGTCCTGCGCTAGTCGAGGGTGCAGGGCGCAGCGCCGGCCGTGCCCGGGGTGTTCGGCGCCCAGTGGGGGTAGCTGCGGGTATCGTTGGCCGGCACCCAGCGCCCGGCGTCCACCACGTAATCCCAGCCGAGTCCGTTTTGCCGCAGCTGCTGCAGGCCGGCCAGCAGGCGTTCGGCGTCCTCCAGTCGTGAGCCGAGGCCGAAGCTGGCCCGCAGGGAGCCGGCGGGCAGGCCGAGCCGCTTGAGCAGCGGGTGGGCRCAGAAGCGGCCGTCGCGCAGGCCAATGCCGTGTTCGGCCGACAGGTAGGCGGCCACCAGTCCGGCGTCGTAGCCTGCCACGGAAAAGTTCACGACGCCGATCGTGCCGGTGTCCGGCTGATCGCCTCCAGTGGAAGAAGCGGAGGAAGAATCGGAAGCAGAATCGGCAAAGATCCGGTGCACGGTTACCCCTTCGATGCCCTGGAGGCCCTCGACGAGGAAGGACCGGATGGCGTCCTCGTGGGCCTGCCACTGCTCCGGGTCCAGGGCTGCAATGACCTGGGTGGCGCGGGCGAGGGCCGCCGCACCGAGGACGTTCGGCGAGCCGCCCTCGTGCCGGGCGGGTCCTGTGGTCCAGCTGACGGAGTCGAGCCGGGCATCGCGGACCGCGCCGCCGCCGGCCAGGTGCGGGGTGCCGGCGTCGAGCCAGTCCGTCCGTCCCACCAGCACGCCGGCGCCGAACGGGGCGTACAGCTTGTGCCCCGAGAAGGCGAGGTAATCGACGTCGTCCGCGGCGATATTGATCCGCCGGTGCGGGGCGAGCTGCGCGGCGTCGACAACGATCCTGGCGCCGTATTCGTGCGCCAGTGCGGCCAGGGTCCGGATGGGGAGGATCTCCCCGGTGACGTTGGAGGCGCCGGTGACGGCCAGCAGGCTGACGCCGCCGCGGGCGAGTTCGTCGCGCAGGCGGTCCACGGTGGCCGCGAGGGTGGCGGCGGCCACGACGCTGCGGTGCGGGACATTCTGCCAGGGCAGGAGGTTGGCGTGGTGTTCGATGTCGAGGTAGAGGACCTCGCCCGCGGGCCGCCCGTCGCGCAGCGGCAGGCAGCCGGCCAGCAGGTTCAGGGAATCGGTGGTGTTGCGCGTGAAGATCACGGAATCGCCGGGCCGGCCGCCCACGAAGTCCCGCACGATGTCCCGGGCGTTCTCGTAGACGGAGGTGCTGATCTGCGATGCGTAGCCGGCCCCGCGGTGCACGCTTGCGTAGTACGGCAGGATTTCGTTCAGGTATGCCGAGACCACGGACAGGGCCGGGGCGGAGGCGCCGTAGTCGAGGTTGGCGTAGCGCGCGTGGCCGCCGGTGATCAGCGGGGCCTGGATTTCGGCCCCGGTGACGGCTGCCAGCGGGCGGGCCGCGAGGGCAAGCCGTGCATGGAATTCAGGGGCAACGGGGAAAATGGCAGTTGTCATGGGACCTCACTCGAACAGGACCCCACACCGTGGGAATCCGCGCTTGCCGGGTCCGTTCCGGACCGGCCAGGTCGTCACCCGGGGCACCCCACCGCGACTGGAGGGTTGCCGGCCAGCAAACCGGGGTTTAGCGCTGGCACTCGTGACCTGCATCGAGCGTAGGACATTGGCGCAGCCGGGGAAAAGGCGGCCGCCGATTGTGAAGCGGAATATTACGGGCGCGGATCAGTTGTTCGGGTGGGCCTGGAAGAGGTCGTCGAGTCCGGGGTTGAGCCGCTTGAGCACTTCCGAGTGCAGGATCGAATTGGTGGCCAGGGCGTTGCCCCCGAAGGGGCCGTCCTCGCCTTCGAGCGAGGTGAAGCGGCCGCCGGCCTCGGTCACGATCGGCACCAGGGCGGCCATGTCGTAGAGATTCAGCTCGGGTTCGCAGGCGATGTCCACGGCGCCCTCGGCCACGAGGCAGTACGACCAGAAGTCACCGTAGGCGCGGGTCCGCCACACTTCCTCGGTCAGGCCCAGGAACTCATCCAGGTTCCCGCGTTCCTTCCAGCCGCCAAGGCTGGAGTAGGACAGCGACGCGTCCTCGAGATTGGAGACGTTGGATACCTTCAACCGTGTGGCGGCGGCGAGCGAGCGGCCGGTGTAGGCGCCTGCACCCTTGGCGGCCCACCAGCGCTTGCCCAGTGCCGGCGCGCTGACGACGCCGACCACCGGCTCGCCCTCATCGACGAGGGCGATCAGGGTGGCCCAGACCGGGACGCCGCGGACAAAGTTCTTCGTGCCGTCGATCGGGTCGATGATCCACCGGCGGGAACCGTGGCCCGAGCTGCCGAACTCTTCGCCCAGGAC
>NZ_JBFTZL010000121.1:0-12244 GCF_056406825.1 Arthrobacter sp. P1_A5
GGGAAGAGCGCCGGCGGCCGCAGGGCATGCGGAACTGGCTTATTGGCGTCGCCGCAGCAGCCGTGATCGCCCTGGGCGGTGTGGGCGTCGGAGCCTACGTGGCCAACCAGAACGATCCCCTAAATCAGGTAATGCAGGCCAGCGACGTCCGCCAGGCCACCGTCGACGTCAACGGCGGCGGCACCGCCACCGTGTCGATTTCCCCGTCCAAGGATGCCGCCGTCGTCAAAATGAACGGCGTCCCGGCCCCGCCCGTGGGCAAGGTCTACCAGATGTGGCTGATCCCCAAGGACGGCTCGGCCCCGGTCTCGCAGGGCCTCATGGACGCTGAAGCCCTGTCCAAGCCCGCGGTGGTCAAGGGCATCGGTTCCGCGGCCGCGCTGGGCATCACCGTGGAGCCCGAAGGCGGATCCGCGTCACCTACCCTGCCGACCGTCGCCGCCGCACCGCTGGACGCCTAGCCACCCGCAGGACACAGCAGGCCACCCGCACGCGCAAAGCCGCCCGGGCCTTGGCTCCTTCCGTAGAAGGACTCAAGGCCCGGGCGGCTTTGTGTTGTGACCGGCGGACGGACCGACCGGCGGACGTCCCGCCGGGCCGGCTTCCCGCCCGGCTAAATGACCAGCGAGAGCAGCATGACCAGGCCGAAGCTCACCACGGAGATCAGCGTTTCCATGACGGACCAGGTCTTGAAGGTCTGGCCCACCGTGAGTCCGAACAGCTCCTTGACCAGCCAGAACCCGGCGTCGTTCACGTGCGAGAAGAACAGCGAGCCCGCCCCGATCGCGAGGGCCAGGAGGGCGGCGTGCGTCGGCGACAGCGAACTGGCCAGCGGTGCCACGATGCCGGCGGCCGTCACGGTGGCGACGGTGGCCGAGCCTGTCGCCAGGCGCAGGGCAACGGCCACGATGAAGCCGAGCACCAGCACGGACATGTTGGTCCCCTCGGCCCAGGCCTTCACGGAGTCTCCCACGCCGGCACCAATCAGCGTCTGCTTGAAGCCGCCGCCTGCGCCGACAATCAGGATGATCCCCGCGATCGGGCCCAGGCTGGCAGCGATCTTGCTCGTAATCTTGGCGCCGTTGAGGCCCACGGCGTAGCCGAAGGTCACCATGGCCAGCAGGACGGCCAGGGTCATCGCCACCAGCGGCTGCCCGACGAAGTCGAAGAACATCCGGATCGCGGGGGCCGTCTTGGGGTCCGGCCAGATGATGTGGCGATGCGCATCAGGGGCATCTTGGAGCGCTGCGTGACCAGGACGATCACCGGCAGCAGCAGGACGAGCCCGATCTCGAAGAACATCGGCAGGCCGATGATCACGGCTACGAGCGTGATGGACCAGACCAGCTTGTTTCCGGTGGCCTTGGCCAGGAGGGTGTCGACCACTCGGTTGGCGCCGCCGGAGTCCGCGAGCAGCTTGCCCAGCATCGCGCCGAGGGCGACCAGCAGACCGACTTCCTTCAGGACGCCGCCCACGCCGTCCTCGAAGTTGATGATCACCTTGGCCGGTTCCACACCGGCGGCGAGGCCGACGAATCCTGACCCCAGAATCAGGGCCAGGAAGGGGTGGAACTTGAATTTGGCGATCAGGACCACGAGCAGGGCGATGCCCAGACCCGCGATGATCAGTAGTTGGGTATTGACGCCGGTCCCGGCCTCAACGGCAGCCGGAAGCTGCATTGCTATCAGTGATTTCACAAAAAATTCCTTGGTCGCGGCGAAACGCGGGAAGGCTCAGGGCCTGGCGTCGGCGGCGTCGAGATTAAGTCGGGTGATGATTTCCTGTGCTTCTTCCGCCGGCGTTGCGGAGACGGACAGGGAGATGAAGTTTTCGTCTGCCGTGGGGGCTTCGAGCGCGTCGAACTGGGACTCCAGCAGGGCCGGGGGCATGAAGTGCCCGTGGCGGGAGGCCAGCCGGTCGGAGATCTTGTCCCGTGATCCCTCGAGGAACACGAAAACCACCCCTTCGCCGCGCAGGACGTCCCGGTAGCGCTTCTTCAGCGCCGAACAGGTCACGACGCCGGGATTCCCGGCGCCGGTGTGGGCCCGGATCCAGTCGGCAATGCTTTCGAGCCAGGGCCACCGGTCCTCGTCGGTCAGCGGCTGTCCTGCGTGCATCTTTGCCACGTTTGATTCGGGGTGCAGGTCGTCGCCTTCGGCGAGGTCCCAGCCCAGCCTGCCGGCCAGAAGTCCCGCGACAGTTGATTTGCCGGATCCGGAGACGCCCATGATCACAAGAACGGGGTGTTGCGCAGTCTTCGCCATCAAAGTCTGCCTTCCATCAAATAAATATGATTTAAACAGAGGCCAGCATATGGCAGAGGTTGTGCTGCAGCAACACTAGAAACCGGCGATGGTCCCCTGGCCGTTGACTGTTACGACATGGAAGGCCTCGGCGCTGCGGCCGGCGGGAAGTCCGGCGCGGGCCCCGGTGCCGAGCATGAGGCCGCGGACCGTGCGCTCCATGGCGTCGACGTCGGGATGCTGGCTGACGTGGATGTGGATGGCGGCCAGCTTGCTCTCCACATGCCCGGTGACGTCCACGAAGTGGTTTTCGCGCTCTTCCGGCCCGGCGAAGAGCCACAGCCAGGGCAATTTGTAGGCCTCCAGCCCGGATTCGGCCAGTTCCGGGTACGCGAACGGGTTTTCCAGCGCGGGGTACACGGCACGGGTCACCGCCTCACCCACGGCCAGATGATCCGGATGGCTCTTCTGGATACGGTTCCAGTTGCGCTCCGGATGCATGGAGAGCACGACGTCGGGCCGGAGCTGCCGGATCAGGCGCACCACCTCGCGCATCACCTCATGCGAGGGTTCGAGGTAGCCGTCACGCTGGTGCAGGTAATGGATGTCCGTGACGCCGACCAGGGCGGCGGCGCGCTGCTGCTCCGCAACCCGCAGCCGCACAATTTCCTCGCGCTGCTCCGGATCAAAGCCGCCGGCGTCGCCGTCGGTCATGATGCAGTAGCTGACCTGAACTCCGGCGGCGGTCCAGGCTGCAACCGTGCCGGCTGCGCCGAAATCGATGTCGTCCGGGTGGGCCGTGAAACAAAGCACCCGTTCAATCCGGGTGGTCTCCGGGTCGAACGGGCTTTGTGCCGGGACGGCGGTGGTGCTCATGCGGTCAGCCTCTGCGCTTCTTGATTTCGGCGGTGGCCTGCGGCAGGACCTGGAAGAGGTCGCCTACAATGCCGAAGTCCGCGATCTCGAAAACCGGCGATTCGGCGTCCTTGTTCACGGCCACGATCACCTTCGCGGTCTGCATGCCTGCCTTCTGCTGGATGGCGCCGGAAATGCCCGCGGAGATGTAGAGCTGCGGGGCGACGGTCTTGCCTGTCTGGCCGATCTGCGCGTCGTGGCCGATCCAGCCGGCGTCCGTGGCAGCCCGCGAGGCTCCGATGGCCGCGCCGAGGGCGTCGGCGAGTTCCTCCAGGGGACCAAAGTTGCCGTCCACGCCACGGCCGCCGGCCACGACGATCCGCGCCTCGGACAGATCGGGGCGTCCGCTGGCAGGCTTATCGGTGCGCGCCGTAACCCGGGCGGCAGCCGCGGTCACGTCAGGGACCTGGACAGTGATGCTCTCCGGCGCCGTGCCGGTGACCGCGGGCTCGGGCGTGATGCTGTTGGGCTTCACGGTCAGCACGGAAACGGGTGTCACCGCCTTCGCGGCGCTGGTGTAGGACCCGGCCAGGACCGACTTGTGCGCCGTTCCGTCGGGGTCCACGGCCACGACGTCGGTGATGACGCCGGCGCCGAGCCTGATGCCGAGCCGGGCGGCAATTTCCTTGCCCTCGGCCGAGTTCTCGGCCAGGACCACGCCCGCACCGGCGGCGGCCGCGGCCGCGGCCAGGAACGCCGCCTTGGGTCCGACGAGGTAGTCGTCGAGGTCCGTGGCGGACGGGCGGTACAGTGCCTGGGCGCCGTACGCGGCCAGGGTCGAGGCGGCGTCGTCGTGCAGTTCGCCGTTGACGGCGGCGACAGTCTCGCCCAGGGACCGGGCGATGGTGAGCAGTTCCAGGCTCGACTTCTTCAGCGCCGCACCGGGGTTGTCGATGAAAACGAGTACTTTTGCCATGTTCGGATAATCCCCTTTAGAGCAGCTTCTGGGCGGCCAGGAACTCGACCAGCTGGATGCCGGCGTCGCCTTCGTCGGTGATGATGGTGCCGGCCGTCCGCGGCGGCCGGGCCTCTGCGGTCTCGACGGCGGTCCAGGAGCCGGACTGGCCCACCTGGGCCGCGTCCACGCCGATGTCGGCAAGGCTCAAGGTGGTGATGGTTTTCTTCTTCGCCGCCATGATGCCCTTGAAGTTCGGGTACCGCGGATCATTGATCTGGTCGGTGACGGAAACGACGGCCGGCAGTGTGGCCTCGATGGTGTCCGCGTGGGTGTCGCCGTCGCGGCGGGCGGTGAGCTTGCCGGCGTCGAGCTCCAGGGACGCGGCGAAGGTTACCTGTGGGAGGCCCAGCCGCTCAGCGAGCTGTGCCGGGACCAGCGAGGTCTCGCCGTCCGTGGAGGCCATCCCGGTGAGGATGAGGTCCGCGGGGACGTCCGCGCCCAGGTGGCGGATCGCGGCGGCCAGCGCCAGCGACGTGGCCGCGGCATCCGAACCGGCCAGGGCCTCATCGCTGAGGTGCACGCCTTCCGTGGCGCCGATCTGGAGGGACTTCTTCACCGCATTTACTGCCCCGGCCGGACCCATGCTCAGCGCAATGACCTTGTTGCCGGCCGCCTCTCCGCCGCGGGCCTCGGTCAGCTGCAGCGCAGCTTCCAGTGCGTATTCATCCAGTTCGGACAGGATGCTTTCGGAGCGGTCCACCGTGTTGGCCTCACCTGTGAGGTGGCGGTCGAACTGCGCATCCGGGACGTGCTTGACCAGCACAATGATTTTCAGAGTTTCTTCCACTGTGTCTACAGCAGCCTTCCATGCGGGTGGACAGCCGCCCCTGACGGGGTCATGGCCACGGAATGCCCGGTAGCCGGGCTGTTCCTAGCTAACCATATAGCCGCCGGGCAGCGCGGCCAGGGTTAAGGTCTGTGTCAGTGAACTGGCCCGGGACGGCAAAGGCCGGGCCGCACCTTTGCGGTGCCGCCCGGCCTGTTTGCTGCTGCCTTGATTTACAGCTGCGCTGTTTGCTTTCGCCCAGCTCTACTGCTCGGCTGCGGCCCCGAGCGTCACGTCGACGTCCTTGAGCTGGCCGCCGCGCAGCACCGTCACCTTGACCGTGGCCCCGGCGGCCTGTTCCCGCACCGCCGCGGTGAGCTGGTTGGGATCGCTGATGGTCAGGTTCTGGAACTTCGTCACGACGTCGCCGACCTTGATGCCGGCCTTGTCTGCGGCCGAGCCGGACTCGACGGTCGCGACCTCCGCGCCCACCGAGAACCCGGAGGAGGACGAGCCTGCGGCCTTGGGCTTCACGCTGACGCCGAACTGCCCGTGGGTGGCTTTGCCGGCGCTGATGATCTCCTGGGCCACACGCTTGGCGTTGTTGATGGGAATGCTGAAGCCCACGCCGATGTTGCCGCTGCTGCTTCCGCTGGCCGCGTCGCCGCCGGCGGAGGCGATCGCGACGTTGACGCCGATGATTTCGCCCTTGGTGTTCACCAGCGCGCCGCCGGAATTACCCGGGTTGATGGCCGCGTCCGTCTGGATGACGTTGATCGAGATGGATCCCTGATCCGCGGTGCTCGGAGTCTCGCCGCCGCCGGGGGGCGCGAACTGGAAGCCCTGGTCACCGCCCTGGGAGTTGTCCGCACCGCCCTTCGGCGCAGCCGAGGATGCCACGCTGATGGTCCGGTTCAGGGTTGAGACGATGCCGTCGGTGACTGTGCCGGTGAGTCCCAGCGGCGATCCAATGGCGACGGCGGTGTCACCGACGTTCAGCTTGCCCGAGTCACCGAGAGTTGCCGGGACCAGTCCCGAGGGGTTGTCGATCTTGATCACGGCGAGGTCGGAAAGCGGGTCGGTACCGACGATCTTCGCGGAGTAGACCTTGCCGTCGCTCGTCCGGACCTCCATGGTGGCGTTCGCGGCCTTGCCGTCGAGCGTCACCACGTGGGTGTTGGTCAGCACATGGCCCTGGGTGTCGAGGATGATCCCGCTGCCGGTGCCGCCGTCGCTGCCGCTGGTCGCTTTGATGGTCACCACACTGGGGGAAGCCTTGAGGGCGGCGGCGCTGATGGCGTTGACATCCTCCCTGTTGTTGACGATCACCGGACCGGCCTGGCTCGTGTTGCTCGCGGCGGACGGGGAAAGGCGGTCGCCCAACAGGGCGTTGCTGCCGGCCACCACGCCGCCGCCGATCAGGCCGGCGGCCACGATGCTGGCCACGAGGGTGGGGACGCCGAATGCCGCCTTGCGCTTGGGGGCGTGCGCCGGGTCGTTCGCAAAGCCGGGGCCGGAAGGGTAGGACGGGCCCGGCTGCGGCTGGCCGCCGTAAGGGTTGGCGCCGTAGTGGGACTGGCCGTACTGGGTTTGCTGCGACTGGCCGTACGGGGTTTGCTGCGACTGGCCGTACGGGGTTTGCTGGGACTGGCCATAGGGCGGGTGGCCGGGCTGGGCGGGCTGGCCCTGGCCGGCCTGGGAGAACCCGCCGTACGGGCCGGTCTGCTGGGCCGGGGCGCCGATCTGCTGGGTATCCGCGGCGGAGGGCTGGTGCTGCTGGTACACCGGACGCGGTGCGCCGTCCTCGGCGCGGTCCAGCCGGAGGGTCGGGCTCTCGGGCGCCGGGCTTCCGGCTACTGAGGTTTCGGACGTCGTGCTTTCGGATGCCGGATTTCCCGGTGCCGCCTCAGGCGCGCGGCCGGCATGCGGCTGCTCCGGCGAGCCCTCCCGCACTCCCGCCGGTTCCTGGTTCTGTTGTGTCGGCTCCGGTGACACACCCGGCACTGGGTTCTCAGTCATGAGACTTCCTTTCGTCCTCGTCTGCCTAATAACTATGAACGCTCAGGCTGACACTAGAGCGGACATTTGCTGGGAGGTTCCTGAACGGACAGTTTGCGGCCTGCGGGCCCGTGTTTCCCAGTTTAAGCCCGTTTCGCTGGTGGCATATTCCCCTAGGTGGACTGCCTTTTGGGTGCACCATAGAATCAAATGGAAATGCCACAGCGACCTGCGGCTTTACATCTGCGTGGGGGCGCTGCTGCTTTCTGTGACGGCTGGTTCGACCGAACCGGTCCCAGAAGTGCTGAAGGGTTGCACATGCGGTCTAAGTTGAATCGTTTCCTCGCCGTCTTTGGCGTCGCTGGATTGCTGGCGCTCCCCGCCGCTCCGGCCCTGGCCGAAGATCCGGTGGCCATTCCGTCCGGGCAGAACATCGTGGACAGCGCGAACGTGCTCGGCAGCCGCAAGGCCGAAGTCCAGGACGCCATCCAGAAGCTCCTCAAGGACCACAAGTACAACCTCTACGTCATCACGGCAAAGACGTTCGAGAATCCTGCCGACCCCGCGGGGTGGGCCCAGGCCGTCGCGACCAACAAGGGTATGGGCAAGGCCGACGTCATCCTGACCATGTCCGACGACGGCAAGTACTACTTCTCCCCTGCCAGGGCCAGCGCGATCTATCCCAAGACCGACAGCATCGTCCAGAACGCCATCGTGCCGAACCTGGCCGGCGGAAAGCGCGACTTCGCCCAGGCCGCCATTGATACGGCCGCTGCGGTGGGCGACGCGGCCGGCGGCGGCAGCGGAACGGTGCCCTCCGGCGCCGGGGCGGGCAGCGCCGTCCTCGTCGGAGTCGGCGTCGTGGCTGTGGGCGGTGCGGGAACGTACCTGTACCTGCGCAGCCGCCGGAAGAAGGCCCTGCAAAGTTCGGGGGCGTCAGCCGGGGCCCAGGGCGGGCAGCCGGACCCGCTGGCGGGGCTCAGCGTGGCCGAGCTGCGCCGGAAGAGCGATTCGCTGCTGATCGAGGCCGATGACGCCATCAAGTCCAGCGAGCAGGAGCTGGGATTCGCCCAGGCCCAATACGGGGACGCCGCGGTGGGCAATTTCACCAAGGCTTTGCAGGAGGCCAAGGGCCACATGACGGAATCGTTCAAGCTGCAGCAGCAACTTGACGACCACATTCCCGACACCGAGGAGCAGCAACGGAGCTGGCTCGTTGAAATCATCGGCCGCTCCGAAGCCGCGCTGGCATCGCTGCAGGAACAGAAAGCCGATTTCGACTCCCTCCGGGAGCTGGAAAAGAACGCCCCGCAGGCCCTCGCCGCCGTCGGCGCCGGCGCCGCGGACGCCCAGGCAAAGCTTGCCGCCGCCGAACAGTCGCTGACCGATCTGCGGGCCAAGTACGCCGAGAGCGCCCTGGTCCAGGTCGCGGACAACATCAAACAGGCCAAGGAACGTCTCGACTTCGTGCAGAATGCCTCCACGGCGGCGCAGGAAAAGCTCGCCGCGGGTGAAAGCAGCCTCGCCGCGGTCGCCGTCCGCGCCGCCGAGGAAAGCCTGCACCAGACGAACGTGCTGATCGGCGCCATCACCAAGGTGGCCGGCAGCCTCGACGAGGCACGCAACAGCCTGGAAGCCGCCGTCGTCGATACCGCGCAGGACCTGGCCCAGGCGAAGGCGATGATCCAGTCCGGCGCCCATCCGGAACTTGCCGGCCCCGTGGCTGCGGCGGAAGCCGCGCTCGCCCAGGTCAAAACGGAAATCCAGGGCGGCAAGATTGATCCGATCGCGACGCTGGAACGGGTCGTCACGGCCCACCAGGCACTCGACCAGTCCCTGGCCGGAATCCGCGACCAGCAGGACCAGGCGCGCCGGGCCCAAGCCTCACTGCAGCAGAGCATCATGTCGGCCCAGGCCCAGATCAGCGCGACGTCGGACTACATCACCGCCCGCCGCGGCGGCGTAGGCACCGATGCGCGCACACGCCTGGCGGAAGCCCAGCGGAACCTGGACTATGCGCTCTCCATTTCCCGCACCGACCCCGTCACGGCCTTGCAGTACGCACAGCAGGCCTACGCGCTGGCGGCACAGGCCGCGCAGCTGGCCCAGTCCGACGTCGACCAATTCGGCGGCTACGCCAACCAGGGCCAAGGCTACGGCCGGGGCGGCATGTTCGGCGGCAGCGGCGGGGGCGGCCTCGGCGGCGCGATCCTCGGCGGAATCCTCATCAATTCGATCCTCCACGGCGGAGGCGGCGGAGGCTGGGGCGGCGGCGGAGGCGGCTGGGGCGGCGGAGGCGGGGATGACTCCGGCGGCGGCTGGGGCGGCGGCGACTTTGGCGGCGGCGGAGACTTCGGCGGCGGGGACTCCGGCAGTTTCTAGCCTGTTCGCCACCCCCGCAGGGGACAAAGTGGGAAGCAGCAGCAGGAAACTTTACAGACCACGCGCCGGCCGCAAGGACCCGGACAGCGGACAGATGCGATACATCATCGATCACTGGAATCAGTGAGACAACGGAGCAGGACGAAAGGTAACACCATGGTTAAGCAGTCCATTTTCGGCCGCATGGCGCAGCTGGCGAAGGCAAACATCAATTCGCTGCTGGACCAGGCCGAAGATCCGCAGAAAATGCTGGACCAGATGGTCCGTGACTACACGAACAACATCGCGGAGGCAGAGTCCGCCGTGGCCCAGACCATCGGCAACCTGCGCATGCTCCAGGACGACTACAACGAGGACGTCCGCAACGCCCAGGACTGGGGCAGAAAGGCCCTCGCAGCCTCGCGCAAGGCCGACGAATACCGGGCGAAGGGTGACGTCGGCGATGCCGAGAAGTTCGACAACCTGGCCAAGGTGGCCCTGCAGCGCCAGATGGGTTCCGAGAACGAGGCCAAGGCCGCGGAGCCGAGCATCGCGTCCCAGACCGAGGTGGTGGACAAGCTCAAGCACGGCCTCGACCAGATGAAGGGCAAGCTCAACGAACTGACCAGCAAGCGCAATGAGCTGGTGGCCCGGTCCAAGACCGTGCAGGCCCAGAGCCAGGTCCACGACGCCCTCAAGAGCATCAACATTATGGACCCCACCTCCGAGGTGGGCCGCTTCGAACAGAAGATCCGCCGCGAGGAAGCCAAGGTCCGCGGCCAGCAGGAGCTCGCCGAGTCGAGCCTGGACGCCCAGTTCAATTCGCTGGAAGATCTTGGCGAGCAGACCGAGATCGAAGCCCGGCTGGCAGCGCTGAAGTCCGGCGGCTCCCCCGCTGCCATCGGCACCGGCGAAAAGAGCGCCGAGTCCGGTTCCACGGTCGAGGAAGCCGACTTCGACAAGCTCTGACCCGCCGGTCCGGCACTTCCGCAGGACTGCTGCACGCTTCAGGCCCGGCCCTCGTTGTGCCCTGTGTGGCCCCATGTCTCACCGCACCGGCGCCCGCGGCGGCGGCGCGCGTGTACCGTGGATCCATGTCTGCGACCCTTGTGTGGCTCCGTGATGACCTCCGGCTGGATGACAATCCTGCTCTGGCGGAGGCCGCCGCCCTGCACCAACCCCTGACCGTCGTCTATGTCCTGGATGAGGAGTCACCCGGCATCCGGCCGCTGGGCGGGGCGGTGAAGTGGTGGCTCCACCATTCCCTGGCCGGCCTGGCCGCAGCGCTGGAGGCCACTGGCTCGCGGCTGGTGCTCCGCCGCGGCCCCGCCGCCCGGGTCATCCAGGACCTCGCGGTGGAAACGTCGGCAGACGCCCTGCTGTGGAACCGCCGCTACGGCGGCCCTGAACGCGCCGTCGACGCCGGCCTAAAGAGCTGGGCCGGCGGGGAGGGCCTCAACGCCACGAGCTTCCAGGCGAACCTCATGTTCGAGCCGTGGACCGTGCGCACCGGCAGCGGGGGCCCCTACAAGGTCTTCACGCCGTTCTGGAAGGCCTGCCTGGCCGGTGCCGAGCCCCGGCAGCCGCTGGCGGCTCCGGACCAGCTGCCGGGCCCTGCACGCACCCGCAGCGGCGGCCTGCCGGCGAGCGAAACGCTCGAAAGCTGGGGCCTGCTCCCCCGGAGCCCGGACTGGAGCCCGGGGCTGGCCGACACCTGGACGCCAGGAGAAGCCGGCGCCCTCAGCCGCCTCGAGGACTTCGTGGACGGCCCGGCCGCAGAGTACGGCACCGGCCGCGACGTCCCGGGCGTCGAGGGCACCAGCCGGCTCTCCCCGCATCTGCGCTTTGGCGAAATCAGCCCTTTCCGGATCTGGCACACGCTGCGCCACAGCTTTGCGGCGGGGGCGCCGGCCGACGTCGGGATCTTCCGTTCCGAACTTGGCTGGCGGGAATTCTGCTGGCAGCTGCTGTACGAGAATCCGGATCTGGCGACACGGAACTACCGGCCGGAGTTCGACCGCTTTCAATGGCAGCCGGCGTCGGGCGACGAGCTCCAGGCCTGGCAGCAGGGCCGGACGGGCTACCCGATGGTGGACGCGGGCATGCGCCAGCTCTGGCAGACGGGCTGGATGCACAACCGCGTGCGGATGGCGGCCGCGTCCTTCCTGGTAAAGAACCTGCTGGCCGACTGGCGGCTGGGCGAGGCCTGGTTCTGGGACACGCTGGTGGACGCCGATGCCGCGAGCAATCCGGCCAACTGGCAGTGGGTGGCGGGCTCGGGTGCCGACGCGTCGCCGTACTTCCGGATCTTCAACCCGGTCACGCAGAGCAAGAAGTTCGACGCCGCCGGTCGTTACCTGCGCGGGTACATTCCCGAGCTCGCCGCGCTGGACGACAAAACCGTCCACGAGCCCTGGAAGGCCGACAGCGCCGCCCCCGGCTACCCCGCACCGATCGTGGACCTTGCAGAGTCCCGGGCGCGGGCGCTGGCAACCTATCAGCGGCTCAAGGACGGCTGAGAGCCGGCACAGGGGCGCCGCCGGCGTTGCCCGCCACCGCGGACTTAAAGCGAAAGGTCCGGAACACTGTTTCCAGTGTTCCGGACCTTTTCTCCAGTTGCGGGGACAGGATTTGAACCTGTGACCTCTGGGTTATGAGCCCAGCGAGCTACCGAACTGCTCCACCCCGCGTCGCWWGATCAACTCTACCCTAGTTTCCGGACCGCCCTGACCACGTGCCCAGTCCGGCCCAGCCGGCGTCCAGTCCGGCCCATCCAGGTCGATGGACTGCGGGCCGGGCCGCTCGAGGGGTCGCCCCTTTTGTCCTATGACCGGTTTCCCGGTTTCCGGCTTCCGGACCGTCCCCAGCGGCTTAAAGCAAAAGGTCCGGAACACTGTTTCCAGTGTTYCGGACCTTTTCTCCAGTTGCGGGGACAGGATTTGAACCTGTGACCTCTGGGTTATGAGCCCAGCGAGCTACCGAACTGCTCCACCCCGCGTCGC
>NZ_JBFTZL010000122.1:0-11352 GCF_056406825.1 Arthrobacter sp. P1_A5
CACCGCGCCCAAGGCTGCCATTTCGTGGTTGCCGGATACCCTGCCGCCCTCTGCGGCCGCCAGGGATTGGGCCAGGGTTCCGGTATCAACGAAGACGATGAGGGCGATTGCGGCGGCAGCGGGCAGCAGTGTCAGGACGTCGGCCCAGCCAATTCCGCCCAGGGCCGGTGCAGGGAGCCCCTGCGGGAGGGCACCTGTGACCGTCAAACGCTCTTCGAGTCCCAGCACGGCCACGGCGAGGCAGGACACTACCACCGCAATGAGCACGCCCGGAACCTTCCATTTCAGCCGGCGGGGAACCCAGATAAGCGCCAGCGAGACCAAGCCGAGCAGTAGTGCCGTCAAATTGGTCTCGCCGGCAAGCACCTTCGGCGCGGCGGCTATGAGTTTTTCCCAGGGTGTACCGCCTTCCACGGAGATCCCCAGGAGGGTGGGAAGCTGGGACACGGCCACCAGCAAGGCGATGCCGTTGAGATARCCGAGCCGGATGGGCTTCGACAGCAGTCCAGTGACGATTCCCAACCTCAGCACTGAGCCGAGCAGCAAGATGCCGCCAATCAGTATGGCGAGGAGACCGGCCAGGGCCACGGATTTCTGCTCGTTATCCGCGGCCAAGGGAATCAAGGCTGCCACGATCATCGGAGCGAGCGCGGAATCCGGGCCCAGCACCAGCACACGCGATGGCCCGACTGCCGCGTAGACAAGCAGGGGCACTACCGTCGCGTACAGGCCGGTCACCGGTGGAAGGCCGGCGGCCTGGGCGTACGCCATGCCAGCGGGGACCAAGATCGCGAAGAGCGCGGCGCCGGCCACCAAGTCGTGGCGAAGCCACTCGATCCTGTAGCCACGCAGGGCCGGCGGGACCGCCCAGAATGCAGTCCTTCCGGATCGGCGCATCTTCTGATCATGTCCCATCGCGCCCCTGCTCGCCATCCATCATCGGGCGACCCCCGCCTTGCGCAGATAACTGTGAGCAGGGCTCCGCTAGCGGCGTCCCCAGATGGCGCGACATTGTCCGTGCTTGCAATCGGGCAGACAATACCGGCAGGAGGAATAGTGCCAGACAAGGCCCAAGACGAACAACGAACCGCTGGTCTCCTGCGATTCACAGGCTAATCGGGCCGATCCTGGTGTCAGTCTTTCTTCAGTTTCTGGGCGAGCATTACGAGGATTCCGCTGGGGCCGCGGAGATACGTGAGTTTGTAGTCGTCACCGTAGGTCGCCACACCACGGAGCGGGCGGCATCCGTGCTTCGCAGCTATCTCAAGGGCCTTGTCGATGTCGTCAACCGAGAAGGCCACGCGGTGCATTCCGATGTCGTTGGGACGGGTTGGGTTCGACTCGATCGCTTGAGGGTGGATGTACTCGAAGAGCTCAAGTCGGCCATGACCGTCCGGGGTCTGGAGCATCGCAATCTTGGCGTGGTTGCCATCAAGTCCGACGGCAGTGTCGGTCCACTCGCCGCTGACCGTGTCACGGCCGACGACCGTGAGACCGAGGTCGGTGAAAAAGGCGATTGTTGCTTCGAGGTCACGAACCGCAATACCGACGTTTTCAAGTTTGATGGCCATGCGTTGAAGCTACCAAGACGAACCGAATAGCTCCAGTGCCGGGCCGGGACTATATGGATGGTCGAATGCTTTGAGCCCGCTGCGCCGGTTGCCCGCGATCTCGGAATGTCGCAGGCAACGTCGAATCCATACCCGTGACTTATGGCTCTGGTCGACTGATGTCTGCCTGAGGAGCATCACAAGCATTAGGACTGTGCCTGGCTGGGGGCATTCTCCTGCCCTGACTGCACTCCCGACCTGCAAGAAGGACCCTCATGCCGATGGTCTGGATCCGCGCAAAATCCCGCCGGCTCACGGCCGCAATCCTCGCCGTCGTGCTTACGGCCGCCCTCGGCGGCTGCGTCCCCGGGCCGAAACCGCCGGCGCCGGCGTCGCCCGATTCCGGCTACCGGGCCGTGCTCGAACAGTTCGGCAGGAGATTGCTCGACGACGGCGCCCCGGCCGTCCTCATCCAGGTCCGAGTGGGCGGGGACGAGTGGTCCGCGGCCTACGGGGTCCGAAACCTGAACAGCCCGTCCCGGGCCGAGATAACGGACCCGGTGCACATCGGCGGGGTCACCAAGTCAATGGTTGCCGTCTGCGTGCTCAAACTGGCCGAGGAGGGCCGGCTGGAACTGGACGCGCCGGTCAGCACCTACCTGCCGGAGTTCAACAAGGTGATGCATCCGCCGGGACCGGTCACCGTCCGCCAGCTGCTGCAGCACCGCTCCGGCATGCCGTCGGTGGACGGGCCGTTGTTCGATCCGGCCACGGTGCGCGAAGCCCTGACCACCAAGGTGAGCCTGGCTGATCTGCTGGCCATGGCGGGGCGGATCTCCTGGCAGGCGAAGCTGGCCCAGGGATTTGAATACTCCAACTCGAACTACATTGCCCTGGCGCTGATCGTCGAGCGCCTGAGCGGCCGGAGGATCGGCGAGGTGATCAGCACCGACATCATCGAGCCGCTGGGCTTGAGCGAGACCTTGATGACGGCGGCCGGGCCGGCGCCGTCGTCCATGGTCCACGGCTACATCGCGCTGGACCGCAAACAACTGGACGTCACCTATCCGGCCGCCCAGATCGACAACGCCGCCGGCGGCATGGTGTCCTCCGTGGCGGACGTGAATACGTTCTACCGCGCGCTGCTGCAGAACAAACTGCTCAAGCCGGCCACGATCACGCAAATGGAGAGCCCGCTCTACGCCAGGTACGGGCTCGGCGTGGTCCGCTGGAACGATTTGTGCACCAACGACTTCTACTACGGCCACCCCGGCGACGTGCCCGGCTACGGCACCATCACCATGACCAGCGCGGACGGAACGCGGCAGCTCACCATGGCCGTGGCCTACCCGCCGGAACCGCTCCCACGCGGGGACACCCACATACTGCACCAGATGGAGTCCATCGCGGAGGACACCCTCAACGCCACGTGCATGACCGGGCCGACCGGGCCGCTCAACAATGCCGCAGGCAGTCCGGGCACTGCGACAATGGGCAGATGACAGCAATCATCCTCGTCTGGGACCCCGACGAATGGAACGATTGGACCTACCCGGCTGTGCTGGAAGAGGTCGCCGAAACCGGCCGGCACCTGGCCAGCTGGGACGTCGGGACGTCTCTCGACAGCGACGCCGGCAACGCCGCCGGCACGGACGCGTGGCTGGTGCTCCAGGGCCGCCACGGACGCGGTCTGATCGGCCACGGCGTTATCGTCTCGGAACGGCAGGCTCTCCGCGCCCAGGCACCGGACTCCGCGAGCGCCGCCCGGGCCGGCGCACCGGACGACGCACAGCCCGGCGCATCCCCGCTCTACCTCCAGGTGGACTTCGACGCCCTCCTGCCCGCCGGCGACCAGGTCCCGACCGGGGTCCTCGCCGAGGCCGTGCCAGGGATCGACTGGGAAGCCCTTCACGGCCCCGCGCTGGCCGTCGACCCCGCCGTCGAGCCCCTGCTCCGCGGCCTCTGGGGTGAGTTTGGACCGTTGCCGGCTGACCCCACCCAGCCCGTGCCCGGCACCGTCCCGGCGGCGGCGGTCACCCGGGTCGAGGTGAACAAGTACGAACACAGTCCGGACGCCCGGCGGGTCTGCGTCGCCCACCACGGGACCAGCTGCGCCGCGTGCGGATTCTCGTTTGAAATCGCCTACGGCGAGATCGGCAAGGACTTCATCCCGGTCCACCATCTGGTCCCGGTGTCACAGCTGGGCAGCGGGTATGAACTTGACCCCATCACAGACCTCGTCCCGCTCTGCGCCAACTGCCACGCCATGGCGCACCACGGGGTACGGACGCCGCGCAGCGTCGCGGAGCTGCGCCGGATCATGGCCGCCGCCGGGTTCCTGACCGGACAGTCCGTGACCCCGCAGCAGCTCCAGGCCCAGCAGGACGCCCGGCGGATCCTGGAACAGCACTAACAGCCCTAACAGCCGCGACAGCAGCAGCCGGCTCAGGCGGACCACACCTCGCGGAACTTGCCGCTGCGGTCCGGCCGGGGCGGCTCATCGCTAAAGCGGACGTCGACGCCGGCGGCGCCCTGGGCCGCGAAGAACGCACCCAGGCGCTCCCCCACCGCCGTCCGCACGGCCGTCGTCGCGGCATCCGGCCAGAGCTCGAGCCGCACGGTGAGCGAGCGCGGCCCGGTGCGGATCGCCTGGAAACGGCGGACCCCGGCGGTCTCCTCGATCACCGTGCCCAGCGCCAACGGCAGCACGGTGACCACGTTGCCGTCCGGCACTGCACCGTCCGACCCTGTTCTGTCCGACCCTGTCCCGTCCGATCCTGTCCCATCCAACCTTGCCCCGCCCAACGTTGCCCCGTCGGCGGCAGCGAAGCTCAGCACGCCGCCGCTGCGGCCCTCGACCCGCAGTGTGGGGAACGGGCTGCCGCAGGTGCACGGGCCGGCAGCCAGCTGCACCCGGTCGCCCAGGTTGTACCGGATGAGCGGCTGGACCCGGTTGGCCAGGTTGGTGACCAGCACCGTGTGGGAGAGTTCGCCGGGCGGGACGGGCCGGAAGGCGTCGTCCACCGGCTCCACGATGTTCCAGTCCGCATTGATGTGCAGCAGCCCCTGCCGGCAACGGCTGGTCAGGGCGAGCGCCTCGGAGGCAAGGTATCGCTCAGTAACCCGGCAGCCGAGGGCCGCCTCGATCTCGGCCGCGGCGTGGGCTGCCAGGCTCTCCCCGGACGCGACCGCCAGGAGCGGATGAATCCGTAGACGTCCCGCCCTCTGTTCGGCGGCCAGTTGCACCATGGCGCTCGGATACCCGTAAAGCACTGTCGGCTGGAAGTCGTTGAGGTCCGCCACGAGGTCCGGGAGCGGCCGGAGCACGGAGAAGACGCGCACCCGGCGGGCGATGCGGGGGCTGTGCCGCCGCGCGGATTCGGTCAGCACGATGCCGGCAAAGTGGTCTCCGTCCGCGATCAGCGCCGCGGCCCGCAGCCCCCGGTGCAGGAAAGCCCGCGCCTCCTTGGCCGCCATCAGGGTTCGCCGTTCGCGGATCGGGCCCAGGAAACTGGCCACCAGCTGCGAGGTCCGGTCATGGACCAGGACCGCGGGTTCACCGGTGGATCCCGACGTCGTCACCACGAGGTACTGTCCGCGGTAGAGGCCGCCGATCCGCGACGGGTCATCGAGCAGGTCGTGCCTCAGCCCAGCGAGCGTGACGTGGGGATCGGCCACCCAGTCATCGAAGTTCTCCATGAGCTCGCGCTTGCCCACCGGAGGCAGCTCCCCTATATACCTGCCCAGGTCCTGGGCCCGGTCCTTGGCCCGGTCCGTGGCTGAGTCCGGGACCGTGTCCGGGACGTCCCGGTACAGCCTGCGGTAGAAGGGCGAGGAGGACCGTGCGCACTCAACCAGCGCGGCGAGCCGGTCGCGCTGCCGGCGGTCGATCTCATCCTGGCTTGCCCGACCGGCCCGCCAGATGTCCCACGCGATCCCGGCCGTCCGTGTTATCCCGAGAGGAGAGCCGAGCATCACCCATCACCCCTTTCACGGGCAGGCACTCAGGGCCTCCGCCGTTCCCGGCTCACTCAGGCACGCGCGCTCGTCCGCCCTTCAACGCTCGCACCCTCTTCCACGCTGGCACGGCGGCGGAGGCTCCCAACAGGGGCTTTAGGCACCGGCGGGACTTGGGCGTATGCCCGGACATTGTCGAATTGCTGGACTCCCGGCCGGAAGCACCACAGACTGTCTACAACAGCTGGCTGGGCGGCGTGGGAATTTCTGCCTCCAGGCCGGCCGGGGACTACCAGCAGCATCGTTTGGGGCTTTGCTTAATATCTTTTCCACCGCCGTGAAAGGACCTGGTTATGCCGGACTTGTCATTTTTGTATCCGCTCATTTCGATCATCCTGGGGGCGGTCGCCGTCGTCGGCGTCATCTGGGTGGCAACAAAACTGATGTGGAAGGTGGCGGAACCGAACGAGGCCCTCATTATCTCCGGCCTGACGCGCGGCACGCTGGAAACCCGTGAAGGGATGGACTTCAAGATCGTCACGGGCAAGGGGGCCCTGGTGCTGCCGGGCCTGCAGACGGTGCGGCCGCTGTCCCTGACGCTGAACGAAACCGAACTCAAGGTCTCCTGCGTCACCTCCCAGGGCATCCAGGTGATTGTCGACGGCGTGGTCATCTACAAGATCGGCGACGCCCCGCCGTTCATTGCCAACGCCGCGCGGCGCTTCCTGGGCCAGCAGCCCAAGATGGAAAGCCAGGTATACAACGTCTTCGAAGGCCACCTGCGCTCGATCATCGGCAGCATGACGGTCGAGGAAATCATCCGCGAGCGCGACAAGCTGGCCTCCCAGGTCCGCAGCGCCAGCGGCGTCGAAATGGAGAAGCTGGGTCTCGTCGTCGATTCGCTGCAGATCAAGGACCTCCAGGACCCCACGGGCTACATCCAGAACATCGCCAAGCCGCACATCGCCATGGTCAAGATGGAGGCCCGCATCGCAGAGGCCACCCGGAACCGCGAGGCGGCGGAAAAGGAAGCGGAGGCCGAGGCCTTGATTGCCGACGCCCGGAGCCTGTCCGCGATCCGGCAGTCCGAGGCGCAGGCCAACGCCGAGCGCGCCAAGGCGAACGCGGCCCAGGCCGGGCCGCTGGCCGACGCGACGGCCCGCCAGCAGGTGGTGGTCCAGGAAACCGAGGTGGCCAAGCTCGAGGCCGACCGGGAGGAACAGAAACTGCAGACCACCGTCCGCAAGCCCGCCGACGCGAGGGCGTACGCCAAGCGCACCGACGCGGAAGGCCAGAAATCGGCGGACATCAGCGCGGCCGAGGCACTTGCCCGGCGCACCGAGCTCGAGGCCCAGGCCAACGCCCGGCGGACCGAGGTGCAGGCGCAGGCGAACGCGACGGCGGCAGCAGCAGCGGCAGGGGCCACCAAGGTCACCGGCGAAGCCGAGGCCGCCGCCACGAAGGCCCGCGGCGATGCCRCCGCCTCCGCCATCAAGGCCAAGGCACTGGCCGAGGCAGAAGGCATCAAGGCCCGCGCCGAAGCACTGGGCACCAACCAGGACGCCGTCATCTCCCAGCAGCTCGCCGAGAACATGCCGGCGATCGTGGCGGCGGCCGCCGAACCCTTTGCACACGTCGGCCAGATGACCGTCCTCAACGGCGGCGAAGGGGTCAACCGGATGATCGGCGGTATTTTGGCACAGGTGGGCGACTACCTCCCGGCGCTCTCCACGGCCCTCAAAAACACCCGGGATGGCGGGAAACGGCCCGCAAAGGCGCCCGAGGCGTAGGGGCGGGAATGCGCGCGGGGAACCGGAGGATCTGATGTACTGGGGTTCTGATGTGCTGGGGTTCTGATGCATAAGGATGTTGACCGGAGCCTGACCGGAAAGATCGGCCGCGTCACCGGACGGATCGGCCCGGGCACCATCGGCGAGGTCATGCTGCCGGTCCGCGGCGGAACCAGTGCGTTCCACGCGCACCCCTTCGACAAGACCAGCGTTTTCGCCGTGGGCGAGCAGGTACTGGTCATCTATTTTGAGCCGCCGCAGACGGTGTTTGTGGACGAACTTCCGGATGTCCTCAAGACCGATTGACCCTCTGGACGGTAGGAGGCGACGGGCGTATTCTGAAGTTCCGTAGCCTCTGGAGGTATTTCTGATGGAAGGCAACAAGCGTGCGCGTTGCGGTCCGGTTTCCGGCATCCGTGCCCGCTTCCCGGTCGGCAACTGGCCCGACCCGCTGTAGCTCGACTTTCGTCATGCCATCCGGCACCTCTGCTTCGTGGGGTTTGCGCCGTGGACGCATGGCCGCGCTGAACTGCGCCCACGTAAGGGTGCCCGACTAGTTCCCGGCCGTCCGCCTTTCTGCGCGCCCTGTGGCGTTCCCTCCTGAGTTCGCCCGCCTGTTAACCCACTCTTCCCCTCCCGGCCACGCCTGCTCCCCCGCGCCGCAAACCGCCGCCCGCACCGTGGAGGGGTGAGGATCGCAATCGTCGCCGAATCATTCCTGCCGCTCATGAACGGGRTCACCCACTCCATCCTGCGCGTGCTGGAGCATCTGCAGGAGCGCGGGGACGAGGTGCTGGTGATCGCGCCGTCCACGCAGGACACGGATGTACCGGACGAGGTCTGTGGCGCCCACGTCCTCCGGCTCCCCTCGGTCCCGCTGGCCGGCTACGCGAATCTGCGGGTGGCGATGGGCGGTGTGTATCGGGTCAAGCGAATCCTTGCCGACTACGCGCCCGACGTCGTGCACCTCGCGTCCCCGTTCGTGCTCGGCTGGCGGGCAGCGCAGGCCGCCCACCAGCTCGGAATTCCCACGGTCGCCATTTACCAGACCGAGGTGCCCGGCTATGCGGGGCGTTACGGCGTCCCCTTCCTGGAGAACTGGGCCTGGAACCGGGTGGACCAGATCCACCTGCTGGTCTCGCGCACCCTGGTTCCTTCCACTTTCGCGCTCAACCAGCTCCGCGGCCGCGGCATTCCGCGCGTGGACATGTGGCGGCGCGGCGTGGACACCCAGCGGTTCAACCCAGCGAAGCGCGACGCCGGCTGGCGGGCTTCCGTGGCGCCCGGCGGCGAGCGCATCATCGGCTACGTGGGCCGGCTGGCGGCCGAGAAGCAGGTGGAGGATTTGGCGGTGCTGGCGGATGTTCCCGGGACCCGGCTGGTGATCATTGGCGACGGGCCCCAGCGGCCCGCCCTGGAAGCTGCCCTGCCGCAGGCGGTCTTCACCGGTTTCCTCGGCGGCGACCACCTCGCCCGGGCAGTGGCCTCGTTCGATCTCTTCGTCCATCCCGGCGAGTTCGAGACCTTTTGCCAGACCATCCAGGAGGCCATGGCGTCCAGGGTGCCGGTGGTGGCCACGGGCCGCGGCGGCCCGCTGGACCTCGTGGAGAACTCGCGGACAGGCTGGCTGTACGAACCCGGCGACCTCGCCGGGTTCCGTGCCCGGGTGATGGACCTGATGGGCGACGACGCCAAGCGCCGAGCGTTCGCCGCGGCCGCGCACGCCTCGGTCCAGGGCCGGACGTGGTCCGTGCTCGGCTCCGAACTCGTTGGCCACTACAAAGCTGTGATCGGCGAGTCCCAGATGGGGGCGGCCATCGCCGGCCACGAGGGCGTGCCGCTGCCCGGGTAGCAGGGCTGGTGCCCGGGTAGCATGGCTGGTGCCCGGGTAGCAGGGCTCGTGTCAGCGCGGCCGGGCCGGGTGCACTTGCGCAGCCGGCGCGTTCGACACCTTTGGTTGCGGCATGATGGCCATCACGCCCGGGAAGCCCGCACCGCATATGATTCAGTCAGCGCAGTGCACCCTGCTTTTCGCAAGGTGCCCGCTATCCGTATTCATCGCCGGGGGGCTGTTAGACATCGTGGAAGCTGGTTTCGCACAACAACTGCTGGAGTACAGCCCGGATGCACTTTTGCTGGTCGCCCAGGACGGAGCCATCTCCTTCCTCAATGCGGCCGCGGAACGGCTCTTCGGCTACCCCCGGGCGCAGCTCCTCGGCGCGGACCACAGCATGCTCCTGGCCGAGGCCTCGCGGGAGGAATTCCACGGCGTCCTGGCCGGGCTGGCCAAGGCCACAAGCCCCGGCACCCCGTCCGCTGGCTCCCCGTTCGCAGGCTCGGGCCGCCGCTCCGACGGCACGGAACTCCCGGTCGAAATCACGTGCTCGCTGGTCCCCGCCCCGGCCGGAGCAGCCGACGCCGGAACGTCCGTGGCCCTCTCCATCCGCGGCGCCGCAGGCCGGAACCCGGGCGCCGACAGCGCCGGGCGCACCCTCAGCRGCGACTTTGGCCGCCGTCGTACTTCTGGTGCAGCGGGAGCTTCACTTTCCGGAGGTCCAGCGGCCGCCGCTCCTGCGGCGTTTGCCGAGCACGACGACGAACTCAAGGCGGGCTCGCTCCGCGACCCCTTGACGGCGCTGCCCAACGGCCCCCTTTTCAACGAGCGGCTCGCCGCGGCCCTGCGCCGCCCGGATCCGGTGGACATCCTGCTGCTGAACCTCGATGACTTCAGGCACCTCAATGACGTGCTGGGACGCTCCGCGGCCGATGAACTGCTGGTGGAGGTTGCATCCAGGCTGCGCAACTGCGTCCGCCCGCATGACACGGTAGCCCGGCTCGGCGGAGACGAGTTCGCGGTGCTGCTCACCGAATGCCTCAACGCGGACGCGGTGGCCAAGCGGATCGCCGAGTCCCTCTACGCCCCCCTGCGCGTGGGCGGCTCCATGGTCCGGCCCGGCGTCAGCATGGGCCTGGCGTCGAAGTCGGGGCAGACGCTGGACGGCGCGGAACTGCTGCGGCAGGCCGACGTCGCCATGACCGCCGCGAAGGCTGCCGGGAAGAACAACTGGATGCGGTTCCGGCCGGAGATGCTGACCACCGCGGCCCACAAGGCCGACGGCGATTCCGGGCTACGGCGCGCCGTCGAACTGGGCCAGATCTCGGTGCACTACCAGCCCGTGGTCTCGCCCGGCATCGGTTCGGTGGTGCAGTTCGAGGCGTTCGCGCGGTGGGAACGGCACGGCCGGCTGGTGCCGCCGAACCAGTTCCTGCCAGTCGCGGAGCAGAGCGGCCTGATCCGCGAGATCGGCRACGAGGTCCTGCGCCGCGCCTGCGCCGAGATCCGGCCCTGGCTGGCCGGCGATCCTGCCTACAGCGTCGCCGTGAACGTCTCGGGCCTGCAGTTCCAGCACCGGGACTTCGCCGCRGACGTGCTGGCAATTGCGGCGTCCACGGGCGTTGACCCGCGCCAGCTCACGCTTGAGCTGACGGAGAGCGTGTTCTTCGACGCCTCCTCGGACGTGCTGGGCCAGCTGCGGCAGCTGCGCGGCGCCGGTGTCCGGATTGCCATGGACGACTTCGGCACCGGGTATTCCACGCTCGGCCGGCTCCAGGAACTGCCCCTGGACATGGTCAAGATCGACCGCTCCTTCGTGGCCATGATCAAGACCGGCCAGGAACAGCTCCCGTTCTTCGCCACCATGATCAGCGCAGCGCATGCCCTCGGCCTGAAAGTCACGGCGGAAGGCATCGAGACGCCCGCGCAGGCCAAATACCTGATGGACCGCGGCTGCGACTCCCTGCAGGGCTACCTGTTCGCCAAGCCGGCCCCCGCCAGCCACCTGGCCGGGACCATGGAGAGCGCCCTGAACGCCCTGGACAAGGTCGACGCCGCGCGGTAGTCGGGCGGGCCGGCTGACGTTGGGCCGGCCGCTGGCCGTCCAGGCGGGTCGCGTTATCGCCGCCACACTCCGCCATTGGACGCAAACGGCCGCTAAGCATCATGGGCGGTTTCTAGGGGTCGTTGCAACACCTGCTGGTTAGGTGGTCAGTAGTAA
>NZ_JBFTZL010000123.1:0-11315 GCF_056406825.1 Arthrobacter sp. P1_A5
GTCCGGGGTGGTCACGCTGGCCGTGGCCCGCATGGTCTCGGCATTCACCATCCAGGCGTACTGCTCAAACTTGGCGATGAACTCGTGCAGCAGATCCGCGGTAGTGGGATCTTCCTCGTCCACTTCGTCATGGACCTTGCGCATGGTGCCGACTGCCGCCTCCAGCGCGGCGACAATCCGCTCGATGGCGTCCTTCGTGTTGATCAGGCCCCTCGGGAACTCGGCCAGTGCGGTGGACTTGGAAACCGTGGAGCTACGGCCGTCCGGGAGGGCGTGAAGGGCACGCATGCGCTCGGCGAGGTCATCCGCGAATCCCCGGGCGGCGTCGATGATCTCGTCCAGCTGGAGGTGAAGGTCCCTGAAGTTGGTCCCGACGATGTTCCAGTGTGCCTGCTTGCCCTGAACGTGGAGTTCGATCAGGTCCACCAGTACTGCCTGCAGGTTGGTCGTCAATGTGGGTGATGCTTTCATGAATCCTCCTCGATAGAACCGGTGCCGTACGGGCCGCGCATGCCATTGCTGGCACCCCGGCCGATGCTTCCGACGCTACCGCAGCGCGGCGGCGGGCCGCGATGCTTCTGGGAGGAATTTCTCGGTCAGCTTACTAAGTCGGCTTACTAACCGTTTTGGGGCGGTTTATTCGGCCTCGTTGAGGAAGGGCCCACGCGGGAACACGGCCCGTGTAATGCCGCCGGAGGTGGATTCGGACAGCTGGGTGAGGTAGTCGTTGCGCCGCCGCGGGGTAATCCTGGACTGGGGGTGGAACGGCTGCTCGGGGTCGTCGGCGTAGTGGGCGCTCAGGCCGTCTCGCATGAGCCGGATGGCTTCCGAACGCCGCTGGGACACCGCTGCGTGCGTGGATCCGAGTTCCGCGGCCAGGTCTTTGACCGTGCGGTCGCCGAAGTAGATCTCCTCCACCACGTAGCGCATCCGTTCCGGGAGGGATTTCACGGCGGCCCGAAGGTACTGGAGGCGTTCGTCCGCGAGCACAGAGTGTTCCGGGGTGAGGGTTTCGGCGGCCAGGGTGCCCACCACGGAGGCTTTTGCCCGAGGCGCTGCCGGTTGACCATGGTCAAGGCGCGGTCAGCCCGGCGCCGTCCGGTGCCGTTGCCCAGCCGGTGCTGCAGGAACCACATGAGGCCAAGCACCGCGCCCAGGGCCACGACTACCCGCAGCCCGAGGATCAGTGTCCGGGTCTTCAGTCCGGACCAGGCTGAGGGGATAGCCGGTGATGGCCGGAAAGTCCCGGGCCTTGCTCAGGATGTATGCCCGGTACTCCGCGCTGAGCTCGACCACTTCGGCGAGGCTTTCGAGCACCACGTAGGCGGCGCCGTCGAGCGTCACCAAGTGCGTATCCGGGCTCTCGTGGATGCGTTCAATGAGGTCCGGATTGACCGCGAAGCGCGTTCCGTTGAGGCGTGTGACGACGACCATGGGCCGATTCTGCTCTGTGAGGGGAAGGGTGTTCTCCTCCGTACTGTCGGCACCCGGGGCCCCTTCGTCAGGCGCCGTCGTCAGGCGGCTTGCCAAGGTGCCGGTGCCCGGGGGCGGCCGGCGCAGCAACATTCCCCGTGCCAAGGCCGCCGCGCGGTATTAGGGTGGGACCTGACGGGGCCACCCGGCCCGCCCCGTTCGGCGCCTGTTCCACCGCAGTTCGTCCAGTGCAGTTGGTCCAGTGCCATGAAACGACGGCCGCCCGCCTCATCAGGAAGGCCAGCCGTGGCGCCATTTCCGGATTTTGAGCAGCCGTTGAACCCGTTTCCCCGCTACGCAGCTATGCGGGACAGTGAACCCGTTTTCCAGGACCCGGACACCGGCGTCTGGCACGTGTTCCGCTACGACGACGTGCAGCGGGTCCTGTCCGAACACGCCACTTTTTCTTCCCGGATGGGCGGGGACAACCCCTCCGAAACGGGCCAGCTCTTCGCCGCCAGCCTGGTCAACACGGACCCGCCGCGGCACCGCCAGTTGCGTTCGCTCGTGACGCAGGCGTTCACGCCGCGGGCAGTCGAAGCGCTCGCCCCGCGCATCTCGGAACTGACCGACGAGTTGCTGGAGCCAGCGGTGGCCGGCGGCGCCACGGACCTGATCGAACAGCTCGCCTATCCGCTTCCGGTGATCGTGATCGCCGAACTCATGGGCATTCCGGCCTCTGACAGGGACCGGTTCAAGCTGTGGTCCGACGTGATCGTGAGCCAGACCCGCCCGGGCGCCGACGATTCCGTCCACACGGCAGCCAACCGGGAAATGGCGGAGTACTTCATGGGCATGATCGAGGAGCGGCGGCACCGGCCGGGCAATGATTTGATCAGCGCGCTCCTCGCGGCCGAGATCGACGGGCAGAAGCTCAGCCCCATCGAGTTGCTGGGATTCTGCAGCCTGTTGCTCGTGGCGGGAAACGAGACCACCACCAACCTGATCGGCAATGCGGTGCTGTGCTTCACCGAATCACCGGGCACGGCGGAACGCCTTGTCGCCGAGCCTGCCCTGCTCCCGCACGCCATCGAAGAGGTGCTGCGCTACCGCTCCCCCGTCCAGTCCATGTACCGGCTCTCAGCCGTCGACACGACCGTGCGAGGCCGCACCATTCCGGCAGGCTCGCCGATCATTGCCTGGATCGGTTCGGCGAACCGCGACGGGGAGCAGTTCCCGAGCCCGGACGAGTTCGACGTCGAACGCTCACCCAACCGTCACCTCGCCTTCGGGCAGGGCATCCATTTCTGTCTGGGGGCGCCCCTGGCGCGGCTGGAGGCCAGGATCGCGCTGGAGGCCGTGCTCTCACGGCTGCCGGGGCTTGCGGTAGACCCCGATGCGCAGTTGGAGCGGATGGAAAGCATGATCGTCTACGGGGCGAAACAGCTTCCCGTGACCTGGCAGGCTGCCTGACGGCGGGCACGGCGTCAGGGGCGGCGATCGTGATCGTCTCCGGTGCCCTCGAGGGCGGCCCCGAACCATGTCGGCAGATGGTGGAGCAGGTCGTCCTGGTCGTCTCCGATCCATGCGACGTGGCCGTCCGGCCGGAGCAGGACCGCGGGCGCGTCCAGTTCCCCGCTGGCGTCCGCGACGTGGTCGACCCGATCCTCCCATCCAGCCACGGAGAGTTCGCCGGTCTGGTCCAGCAGGAGCCCGCGGCCTTTGCGGGTGAGTTCGTAGAGACGGCCCCGCGACAGAGGAATGTCGCGCAGTCGCCTGCCGAGCAGCTCGGGTCCTTCGCCGAAGTCGTAGCGGACCCCGATCGCGGTGATCTTCTCGGCCAGGAAACGGCTGACGTCCTCGAAGTCCATCAGCTCGCTCAGCAGCCGCCGCACGGCCTGCGGGCCGGGCTCGGTGGACAGCAGCTCGCTCTGGGCGCGGGTGATGGTCAGCACGCCTTCGGCGACCGGGTGACGCTCGGCGTAATAACTGTCCAGCAGCCCGTCAGGCGCCCAGCCTTTGACCTCAGCGGCGAGCTTCCAGCCGAGGTTGAAAGCGTCCTGGATGCCGAGGTTCAGTCCCTGCCCTCCCAGCGGCGGGTGGACGTGCGCCGCATCGCCGGCGAGCAGAATTCGGCCCACCCGGTATTGCTCGGCAAGCCGCGTGGCGTCGCTGAAACGGGACAGGGAGCGTGGTGAGTGGACGCCGAAGTCGGTGCCTGCGAACTCCCGCAGCTGCGTCCGGAACTCCTCCAGGGTCGGCGGGACCGAGCGGTCCTCGGCCACGGCCGCCGCGGGCACGACGGCGCGGTACAGGCCGTTTCCGGCGGGGCCTATGCCGAACCCCTTGTGGGTCTTGCGCACCTCCTCGGCCACCTCGGCCAGCTGATCCGGCGCCGCGGTCACCTCCACCTCGCCCAGGAGCCACTCGGTCTTGGCCGGCTCGCCGGGGAAGCCGATGCCGAGCAGTCTGCGCACCAGGCTGCGTCCGCCGTCGCAGCCGACCAGCCAGCGCGAGCGCAGCCGTGTGCCGTCAGCAAGTTCGACGCTCACCGCGTCCTCGTCCTGCTCGACCCATGCCACCTCGCAGCCGCGGCGGATCTGGGCGCCGAGCTCACCGGCGCGCTCGGCCAGCAGGCGATCGGTGACCGGCTGGGGGATGCCAAGGACGTAGCCGTGTGCGGTGTCCAGGTTCACCGGCCGGGGCTTGTCGATCCCGGCGAAGCGACCCACGCCGCCGGGATACCGCTGCCCGTGGGCGAGGAACCGGTCCAGCAGCCCGCGCTGGTCCATGATCTCGATGCTGCGCGGGTGCAGGCCGAGCGAACGGACCGCCTGGCTCGGCTCCGCGTCCCTCTCCAGCACGAGCACGTCCACGTCGTGCAGCCGCAACTCGCTGGCCAGCATCATTCCCGTCGGGCCGCCACCGCTAATGATCACGTCGAAAATATGGAACCCCAATCCCAGAAACTCACTTCCCGGATTGCCCGGCTGCGTCCCGCACCCTGAAATGCGGGGGTGAGCCCGATCAGTACTCGCCCTTGATCACGAAGTAGGAGCCGCGAATAACGCCCGCCAGCTTCGACTTTTGGCGGGCGAACTTGAAGCGCGGCGCCAATTCCTCCGGAACTTCCATGCCGTCGGCAAGTTTGAACCCCACCGCTCTCTTCCCGCCGTCCTCGATGCTGTACATGACGTTGACCGACAGCCCCGACTCGTAAAAAACATAGGCCATCCGCAAACCGTCGACTTCGAAGGCGGTCGCCTCCAGCGGGCGGGAGCCGATCACGATCTCGCGTTCATCCCGGAGGATGCGGCTCACCCGGTCAACCACGTCAGGAACTTCGCTCGCGGGGCTCACGGTGAAGGTGTGGCCGTACTTATTCCGGAAATAGCGGGCCTCGTTGGCGCGCAACCCGGCGAGGGCCTCGGAGACGGGGGATGATTCCAAGCCGGCGGTAGAAACGGTCTCAAAGTCAACGATGTACGGCATGTGCCCTCCTGGACAGACGTGTTGGGACCAATGCTAACGCGACGACGTGCTGCCGGACGTCGGAACGCAGGCGCCCCTTTGCCGCCCCTGCGGGCACGATGCGCCGGATGGAAGTCAGGTTGCTGCTCCCAGGCATCGCGGATCTGGACGGTCTTACCCGGCACGGGGGCGTCGATCGCCTTGCCGTTGCCCAGATAGATGGAAATGTGGTTGCCGCCGAAGCTCACCAAGAGGTCTCCGGGTTTCGCTTCGGCGAGGGACGCCACATGGCCCCGATCGTTCTGAACCGCGCCACCGGGCACTGCACGCAGCGGGTGCTCGACGGCCGGGACTTCCCGCTCCGGGCCGAGCTCAACTCGCTCTAGCCGACCCGCCCGGCAAGGCGCGCAGCCCTGCCTTGCGACCGGCTTCACCAGCCTCACCAGAAATGGGCCACGTCCACCACGAACCGGGACCCGGTGCCCGGCCCGGGCAGGGCCAGGACCCGGAACGGCAGCCGGGCGCGGACCCCCAGGCCAATGGTCGAATAGCCCTCGAAGCTGCCCGCCCACGCCACCTGCCGGAAGGTCTGGTAGCCGGTCACGTCAGCCAATTCACTCTTGTTCGCCGGGTTGTAGGTGGGATTGCCGGCGTCGTCATATGCGGGTGCATTGACCGTGAGCTGAATGAAGGCCTGGCCCCGCAACGGGACCGGCAGGCCGGACCCGTCCTGCACCACCGCGGGTACGTAGCGGACGCTGTAGCCGGCCACGGGGCCGTTGAGGTCAATGACCAGCCGGTCAAAGCAGTAGTGCTGACCGGTGCGGACGTTCACCACTTTGGCTTGGCTCATGGCCGGATCCATTTTGCTCAGCGACCCCCAGGCCAGTCCGCAGTACGGGTCCGCGGCGGCGGGCGCCGGCGCAAGAATCCCGAGCGCGGCGGCCATCAGAACAGCCGCGAGCAACGCGTTGACCTTTTTCAACTGGATCTTCTTCAACTGGGTCTTCTTCAAGGCCGCCACCCCCTGGTGCTGCCTGACCCTTGGGCTGGCGGAACAGTCAGCGCAGACCAGACGCTTTCAGCGTAGGCGGGCCCGGCCCGGCGGGCGAGGTTCTCCGCAGTTTCGGCGCCCAACCGTTAGCGTGGCCCGTTGCTGGTCACGGACGGATTGCACGGACCCTGTTCGTGAAGGTCGTTCACGAACAGATAACACCGTCAGCGGCAGGCATGGCCGGGAACGGCGAAGCGCCGGCACCCTCGCGGGTCCGGCGCTTCGTACGGCCTGGCTGTTGCCGGAAGGTTTTAGCCTTCGCAGTCGCGGCAGTACTTCATGCCGTTCTTCTCAAGGGCCACCTGGGACCTGTGACGGACCAGGAAGCACGAGGAGCAGGTGAATTCATCGGACTGCTCCGGAACAACAATGACCGTCAACTCTTCGCCGGACAGATCCGCACCGGGAAGATCGATGCCTTCAGCGGTGTCGTTCTCATCGACGTCGATCACAGCGGTCTGCGCGCCGCCGCCGCGGGACGCCTGAAGGGCCTCCAGCGACTCAGCGGGAGATTCTTCTTCTGTCTTGCGTGGGGCGTCGTAATCGGTAGCCATATCGGGGTTCACTTTCGTTGCTGCGCAGCGCCATTTCAGGCACCTCAGTGAAGCAGTTTAGGACATTATGCATGGAGTAGAGCAATAGTGTGGCCTATCAGACAGAATGAGTCGGACGGGCCCTGGAAACCTGGGCAGCGGCCCCCGGGCGGGGCCCCTCCGCGCGGTGGTCGGGCCATTCGAGTGCGGCATTTCAGTCGACCGGCCAGACCACGAGCGTCTGCCACTTCGCTGGATCGGGTTCGACGCCGGGATCGGTGAGGTAGTACTCCCACATTGCTGCTCCCGGGCTCGCGCCGTCCTGCCGCATCCGCGCCATGATCGCGCCGTAAGTACGCTGCAGTGATTCGTAGGGACCGATGTGCATCGCCTCGTAGGCCTGGCCTGCGGGGAGGGTGCCGGCGACAACCGCCGTTTCCGCGCCACTGGGGTTCGTGAAAGGCGCGGCGAGGGGGAACCCCGCTTCCACGTCGACGACGTCGGTCGGCATGCCGCGGTACAGCGCGAACGGGGGTCCGGCCAACTGGACATGCTGCTCCTGCACCGCACCCATGACGGCGGCGAAGGCACGGCCGAAAAAATCCCGCAACGCAGTCATCGGGACTGTCTCATGCACCACCGCCGTGGGCTGTTCCTTGAGTTGGGCGGCCCTGATGTCCGGGGCCGGCCCCGGGTTCGTTTGAGTCATACCCCAGACTCTGCCGGGACTAATCCACGGTCTAGGGCCTTACGGCCCGCGCCCCCAGGGGAGGTCCGCGCCGTGGTCCAGTAGCGGTCCGGCGCCCGGGGACGGCGCGGGTTCCACCCCGAATAAATAAATGAACTTTATTCATATTAGGTCTTGCCCCGTGCGGCCATCACCCTCAAACTAAATGAACAACGTTCATTAATGTGACGCCCGTCTCACTGGAGTAGCCATGATCGAAATCACGTCCCTCGACACCCCGCCCTCCCTCGCCCGCACGCTGCCCTCCGGCCGGCCGGCACTGCGGATCGGCGTCGTGCAGCACCGCTGGCATCCTGACGCCGCGGGCCTGCACGCCGAACTGGACGAAGGCATCGGGCGCGCCGCCCGGCTGGGAGCCACCGTCGTCTTCCTCCCCGAGCTCACGCTGTCCCGCTACCCCGCGGACACGCTTCCCGAAAATGACGCCGCCCGCGGCGGGACCATGCGCCCGCGGCCCTCGGACATCGCCGAGGACCTGTTCACGGGCCCCACGTTCCGGTTCGCGGCGGACGCGGCCCGGAGGCACGGCACCTGCGTCCACGCTTCGCTGTACCAGAAGGCGGAGAACCCGGACGGCACAGACGACGGCCTGGGCCTGAACACCGCCATCCTGGTGTCTCCCGGGGGCGAACTCCTGGCCCGCACCCACAAGCTCCATATTCCCGTCACGGCAGGCTACTACGAGGACAAATTCTTCCGCCAGGGCCCGGACGGCGACGATGCCTACGAGGTCCACTCCCCCGCCGAACTCGGCGGCGCACGCTTGGGCATGCCCACCTGCTGGGACGAGTGGTTCCCGGAGCTGGCACGGATCTACTCCCTCGGCGGCGCGGAACTCCTGGTCTACCCCACAGCCATCGGCTCCGAGCCCGACCACCCCGACTTCGACACCCAGCCGTTGTGGCAGCAGGTCATCGTGGGCAACGGCATCGCTAACGGGCTGTTCATGGTGGCCCCCAACCGCTGGGGCAGCGAAGGCACGCTGAACTTCTACGGTTCCTCCTTCATCTCCGATCCCTACGGCCGGATCCTCGCCCAGGCACCGCGGGACGAATCCGCGGTGCTCGTCGCGGACCTCGACCTCGACCAGCGCCGGGACTGGCTCACGCTTTTCCCCTTCCTGGCCACCCGACGCCCGGACACGTACGGGCGGCTGACCAAACCGGTACGCCCCGACGCCCCGATCGGCGCCGACACCAGCAAGGCCACCGCATGACCGCGTGGCGGATGCCGTCCGAAACGGCGCCCCAGGACCGTGTCTGGATGGCGTTCCCCACCGGCGGCTACACAGTGGGCGAAACAGCGGCAGAAGCCCACGCCGCCCGCTCCGTCTGGGCCGCCGTCGCGAACGCCGTCGTGGAATTCGAACCGGTCACCATGCTGGTGGCGCCGGCAGATGTGCAGACCGCGGCGGCCTACCTCCACCCGGATATCGAGGTGGTCCCCGCCGCGCTGAACGACGCSTGGATGCGGGACATCGGCCCCACGTTCGTCCTCGACGACGGCGGCCGGCTCGGCGCCGTCGACTGGGTCTTCAACGGCTGGGGCGGCCAGGACTGGGCCGCCTGGGACAAGGACGCGCTCGTGGCGTCGGCCGTCGCGGCCCTCTCGGGGGCCAGCCACCTTGTCTCGCCGCTGGTGAACGAGGGCGGCGGCATCCACGTCGACGGCGAAGGCACGGTCCTCGTCACCGAGACGGTCCAGCTCGATCCGGGCCGCAATCCCGGGCTCAGCAAGGCCGACGTCGAAGCCGAGCTGGGCCGGACCCTGGGCGTGAGCCACGTCGTCTGGCTTCCCCGCGGCCTGACCCGGGATTCGGAACGGTTCGGCACGCGCGGCCACGTCGACATCGTTGCGGCCATCCCGTCCCCGGGCACCGTGCTGGTCCATTCCCAGCAGAACCCGGCACACCCCGACTTCGAGGTGTGCCGGGACATCATCAGCCACCTCGCCACCACCCGGGACGCGGCCGGCCGCGAATGGAACATCATCGAGGTCCCGGCCCCGGAAACCCTGACGGATGAGGAGGGGTTCGTCGACTACAGCTACATCAACCACCTGGTGGTCAACGGCGGCGTCATCGCCTGCACCTTCGACGACCCGATGGACGAAAAAGCCTTGCGCATCCTTGGCGACGCCTACCCCGGCCGCCGGGTAGTCGGCATCGACGCCCGCGAGCTTTTCGCCCGCGGCGGCGGCATCCACTGCATCACCCAACAGCAACCATCCGTCCCCCAGAAAAAGGGTCAGCAATGAGTCAGACTATCGGCCGCGAAGACGGCACCATCACGCACGACGTCGTCGATCCGGCCGGTTCCAAGCACGGCATCTCGGGCAAGGGGCTCAAGGGCGGCCAGCTGGGCCTGCTCGCCGTCGTCGTCCTCGGCATCTCCTCCGTGGCACCCGCCTACAGCCTGACCAGTTCGCTGGGACCCGCCGTCGGCGCCGTGGGCCTGCAGCTGCCGGCGATCTTCATTGTCGCGTTCATCCCAATGATCCTGGTGGCGTTCGCCTACCGTGAGCTCAACGCCGATTCACCGGACAGCGGCACCACCTTCACGTGGGCCACGAAGGCGTTCGGCCCGTTCGTCGGCTGGCTGGGCGGCTGGGGTCTGCTGGCCGCCAACATCATCGTCCTGTCCAACTTGGCCGGCGTCGCGGTGGACTTCTTCTACCTCTTCCTGGCCCAGGTGTTCAATAACCCGGACCTCGCGGACCTAACCTCCAACACAGCCGTAAACATCGTGACGTGCCTTGTGTTCGTGGCACTGGCCGTCTGGGTCAGCTACCGCGGCCTGCACGCCACCAAGCTGGTGCAGTACACCATGGTCGGATTCCAGGTCCTCGTCCTGGGCATCTTCGTCGTCATGGCACTCACCCACGCCGCCTCGGGCGACTCGGGCACCGCGATCGCCTTCAGCTGGGACTGGTTCAACCCGATGAAGATCGGCAGCTTCGAGCAGTTCGCCGCCGGCATGTCACTGGCCGTCTTCGTCTACTGGGGCTGGGACGTCTGCCTCACCGTCAACGAGGAAACCAAGGGCGGCAAGGGTACCGCCGGCCGGGCAGGAACCACGACGGCGGTCGCCGTCCTGGCCCTATACCTCGTCGCGATCGTGGCCACCATGATGGTTGCCGGMACCGGAACCGACGGCATCGGCCTGAACAACCCGGACAACCAGTCGAATATCTTTGCGGCACTGGCTTCCCCCGTCATGGGCCCGCTGGCCATCCTGATGTCCCTGGCCGTGCTCTCCGGCACCGCGTCGTCCCTGCAGTCCACCATGGCCTCACCCGCCCGCAGCCTGCTGGCGATGGGCCACTACGGGGCGCTGCCGCCGCGCTTCGCATCCGTCAGCAAGCGGTTTGGGTCCCCCGGTTTCGCAACGGTGATTGCCGGTGTGATCTCCGGCGGCTTCTACGCCGTCATGAAGGTGGTCAGCGAGAACGTCCTCAATGACACCATCATGGCCCTGGGCCTGATGATCTGCTTCTACTACGGCCTCACTGCCTTCGCCTGCACCTGGTACTTCCGGCACAGCCTGTTCTCCAGCGTCCGCAACTTCTTCATGCGGCTGCTGTTCCCGGTCCTGGGCGGCCTGGTCCTCACCGTGGTCTTCTTCCAGACCGCCGTGGACAGCTGGGCACCGGAATTCGGCAGTGGCTCGGAGGTCTTCGGCGTGGGCCTGGTGTTCATTCTGGGGATCGGCATCCTCGCCCTCGGCGTCGTGATCATGCTGGTCGCCGCGAAACTGCATCCGGGCTTCTTCCGGGGCGAGACCATCCGGAAGGACACCCCCGCCCTGGTGGTTCCGGAGTAGCCTCCCAGCAAGGACCCGCCGGCCCGGGTGAGCTCGGAGCCGGCGGGTTTTTGCGTGCGTCCGTGTCCCGCAGAGCTGCCAGGCATGTTGAGGAACATCTCCCCGTGCTAGATTCACGCTGTCTGCATTTCCGCGGGCTCTAGCGCAGCCTGTTCCGGGCGCGGCAATTTGGGGGAAATTTTTATGCTGCTATTCGACCGCGTCCGGTCTCTATCAATTCCGTTGTTCCTCGTTGTGGTCATGATGCTTTCCCTGACACCGCTTGCCCCCGCCTC
>NZ_JBFTZL010000124.1:0-11289 GCF_056406825.1 Arthrobacter sp. P1_A5
GGAACAGGCTATGGACGCACTGCGCTGCCCGCCCGCCGACGCCGACGTCACCCTGCTCTCCGGTGGTGAGCGCCGCCGCGTCGCGCTGTGCAAGCTCCTGCTGCAGAAGCCGGACCTGTTGCTCCTCGACGAGCCCACCAACCACCTTGACGCCGAGAGCGTGCTGTGGCTGGAACAGCACCTCTCCAGCTACTCCGGTGCCGTCCTTGCCGTAACCCACGACCGGTACTTCCTCGACCACGTGGCCGAGTGGATCGCCGAAGTGGACCGCGGCCACCTGTACCCGTACGAGGGCAACTACTCCACGTACCTGGAGAAGAAGCGCGCCCGCCTGGAAGTCCAGGGCAAGAAGGACGCTAAGCAGGCCAAGCGCCTGACCGAGGAACTCGAATGGGTCCGGTCCAACGCCAAGGGACGCCAGACCAAGTCCAAGGCCCGTCTGGCCCGCTACGAGGAAATGGCTGCCGAGGCAGACCGTACCCGCAAGCTCGACTTCGAAGAGATCCAGATCCCGCCGGGCCCGCGCCTGGGCGGACTCGTGCTGGAGGCCAAGGGTCTCCAGAAGGGCTTCGATGACCGCACCCTGATCGATGGACTGTCCTTCAGCCTGCCCCGCAACGGCATCGTCGGCGTCATCGGTCCCAACGGCGTCGGCAAGTCCACCCTCTTCAAGACCATCGTGGGCCTGGAACCGCTCGACGGCGGCGAACTGAAGATCGGCGATTCCGTCAAGATCTCCTACGCCGACCAGAGCCGCGGCGGCATCGACCCGAACAAGACCCTGTGGGAAGTCGTGTCCGACGGCCTCGACTACATCCAGGTCGGCCACGTCGAAATGCCGTCCCGCGCCTACGTGGCCGCTTTCGGCTTCAAAGGCCCGGACCAGCAGAAGAAGGCCGGGGTGCTCTCCGGTGGTGAGCGCAACCGCCTCAACCTGGCGCTGACCCTCAAGCAGGGTGGCAACCTGCTGCTCCTCGACGAACCGACCAACGACCTCGACGTCGAAACCCTCAGCAGCCTCGAAAACGCCCTGCTCGAATTCCCGGGCTGCGCCGTCGTCGTCTCGCACGACCGCTGGTTCCTTGACCGGGTGGCCACCCACATCCTCGCCTACGAAGGCGACGAGGAGAACCCGTCCAAGTGGTACTGGTTCGAGGGCAACTTCGAATCCTACGAGGAGAACAAGGTCGAGCGCCTGGGCCCGGATGCGGCCAAGCCGCACCGGGTAACCCACCGCCGCCTCACCCGCGACTAAGCCCGCAAGACTTACAGCGCCRCGAAAAAGCCGGCTCCCGCCTGAACTGTTTCAGGGGGAGCCGGCTTTTTGTGTGCGGTGGGCCTGTGCGCCGAGGACGCCGTGTGCCGAGGACACCGTGTCCCAGCCGCCGGACGGGGGAGTACTGGCAGCCCTTGGCCTTGCGGATCAGGTGCTGCAGCGCCCTCGATCAGACGGCGGCCTGCACGGCGCCCTTCGCGGTGTTCTTCAGGTCGGTGTTTTTGAAGTCGTTCGGGACGCGGATCATGCCTTCCTGGGCCACCGTCGCCACGTGCCGGCCGTCCCGGCTGAAGATTTTGCCCGTCGCGAGGCCCCGTGCGCCCTGGGCGCTGGGCGATTCCTGGACGTACAGGAGCCACTCGTCGACCCTGACCGGCCGGTGCCACCACATGGCGTGGTCCAGGCTTGCCACGGACATCCCCGGCGTAATCCAGCTCATGCCGTGCCTGCGGAGGATGGATTCGAGCAAGGTGTAGTCGCTCGCGTAGGCCAGGGCCGCCCGGTGCAGGCCGGCGTCGTCGGGCATCGGGCCGAAGGTCTTCATCCACACGGCGTTGCGGGCCTCCCGCGGTCCCTTGGCCGAGACATACAGCGCCGGATCGACGTGGCGGATATCGAACGGCCGCTCGTAGGCCCAGTGCCGGGCCACGGGGTGATCGAACTTGCCCAGCAGGTCGGCCGTGCTCGGCAGCGATTCGGGGTCCGGGATCCCGGCGGGCATCTCGGACTGGTGCTCGATCCCCTCGTCCTCGGCCTGGAAGGACGCGATCATCGACAGGATGGGCATGCCCTCCTGATAGGCGTGGACCCGGCGGGCCGAGAACGACCGCCCGTCGCGCAGGCGCTGCACACCGAAGGTGATCGGCTTGTTGGCGTCTCCGGGCCGGAGGAAGTAACCGTGCATGGAGTGCACGCTGCGGTCCGGATCGACGGTGCGGCTGCCGGCTATCAGGGACTGCGCCAGCACCTGGCCGCCAAAGACGCGCTGCTTGGGCTGTTGCTGGGAGGGACCCATGAAGATGTCCTCGTCCGTCCGGGCGCCCTCGAGCTCGCCGAGGTTGAGAAGTTGGATGAGCGAGGAGGTGGGGTCCTGGGTCGGGAGCCCCAACAGTCCGGCTTCGGCTTCAGTCATGGTCTGACTCTAGACGGCGTCCAGCGCCGCTCCAAAGAAGCGCAGCCGGTAGAGTCAGTAGTGTGTCTGATGTCCTAACCCAGCCCCTGCAGTTCACCGATCCCCGCGACCTCGACGACCTGCGCACCTTCGCGACGCGCGCCAAGTCCATTGACGACGGCGCCATCCGGCTCCAGGCCGCGGGCCCCGTCCTGGCCGCCTACGTCTGTGTCCTGCGGCCCCGGCTCCTGGGCGAATCCACCCCCACCATCCTGGGCCTGCGGACCATGGCGCTGGCTCAGYCGGCGGACACTGACGTGACAGTGCCGCTGTCCGCCGTGCTGGACCGTCTGGCACGGGCGGGGGCGCACGATGTCGAACTTCCCGTCCCGCCGGTGACCGTCAGCGAGTCGTGGGCCGGGATCGGCGCGCCGCGGACCGGCTGGGAACTGCTCGGCACCGTCCAGGACGCCGCCCTGCGTACCGCAGCGGAGGCCGGGATCAGGGAGATCGCCGCGATCATTCCGGACAAGCCCGGTGCGTTGATCGTCAACAACGCCAGGGCAACGGTCTGGGGCCGGGAACTGCCCGACGCCGGCGGCCTGCCGGCCGGGGCCGCGTTCGCCGCGCTCACCCTGGGCTTCCTGGCAGAGAGCGAGCAGCGGCTCTACCGGGCCGGGCGCTGGTTCCGGCTCAGCGGCACCCGCGGCCACGTGCTGGTCCGGACCGGCACCGGGCTCTAGGAAGCTCTGGCGCCCTCCTCGCTCAGCCCTCCGACGGGCTGTTCACCATGGACAGGGCTGCCCGCTCCATGTAGTCCCAGAGCGTTCCCTCGTACAGCGGCGGCAGCTCCAGGGCATCCACCGCGGCACGCATGTGGAACAGCCAGCGTTCCTTGGCCTCCGGTGTCACCCGGAACGGCATGTGGCGCATCCGCAGCCGCGGATGCCCGCGCTCCTCGCCGTACGTCGTCGGCCCGCCCCAGTACTGTTCCAGGAACATCAGGAAGCGGCGCCTCGCCGGGCCAAGGTCCTCTTCCGGGTACATGGCGCGCAACAGCGGATCTGTTGCGACGCCGTCGTAGAAGACATCGATGAGCTTCACGAAGGTCTCGTGGCCGCCCACGGCGTCATAGAAGTTGTCCGTGTAGCCGGGCTGGCTGAACGGATCGTTCTGCAGCAGCTGCCTGGGCTGGCTGGGTTCGCTGGCGCTGGGAATCGTCATTTCACTATTCTCCGGCCTTCTGCTGGGGTGCGCTGTCGGCCTCGTCTGCCGGGGACGTCTCGGGCGGAATGTACGTGCCCTGGGAGCGGTTGCCCACGCGCAGGATTTCGCCGTTGCGTAGGTACCAGATGGTGCCGTCGTCGGCCCGGACCCGGRTGATCCGCAGGTTCATGGCCTCGACTGTGCCCACCACCTCGGAAGTCTCGATGATGTCGCCAATGCCGTACTGGTCCTCGAAGGTAATGAAGATGCCGGCGAGGAAGTCGCGGATCAACTGCTGGGCACCGAAGCCGATGGCCACACCGAGGATCCCGACGCTCGTCAGGATGGGAGCCACGTCCACGTTCAGGTACTTGAGCACGTACACGATGGTGAGGACGGCGATCAGGACGCCGACCACGCTGCGGAGCAGTGCGCCGATTGTCTCTGCCCGCTGGACGCGGCGTTCGTGGTCCAGGGCGCGGAACGCCGGRGCGACCCAGCGGAAGTGCGACTTCTTGAAGAGTGTGCTGCCCGCCGCGACCCGTTTGGTGATTCCGGTGATCACGAAGGATGCCGCCAGCCACACGGCGACGCCGATGCCCAGGCTGATGAGGCCACCTGGCAGGTTGACAGCCGAGATGTCCGGTGCGGTGATTGGTTCGATGGTGGTMAGGCTGATCATCGGYGRGGGAAAACTCCTTGTTTACTGCAGCCCTGCTGCCGGCCGGCAGCRGGGCTGGGCGTCCGGAWAGGCGGCYKGCGTTCGCCGGGCGCATAACRCTCTGGTCTACTTCAACATTAGCGCCGTAGCGTGGCCCCATGCGCATCCTGGTCCTTGGCGGCACGGCCTTCCTGTCAACTGAAGTAGCCCGGCAGGCCCTCGCCGCCGGGCACGACGTCACATGCCTGGCCCGCGGTTCCGCCGCCGCGCCGCCGACGGCGCCACCTGGCTGCGCGCGGACCGATCGCAGGGGAAGACCGCGTACGAAGGGGCCGCCGGCAGCGGCGCGTGGGACGCCGTCGTCGACGTCTCGCGGGACCCTGACCAGGCACGTGAGGCCCTCGAGACGCTGGCCGGCTCGGCCCGGCACTGGACCTTCATCTCCAGCTGCTCGGTCTACGCTGACAACTCAGTGGCCGCCGAGGCCGAAGACGCCCAGGTGCTCCCGCCGCTGGCTCCGGGCACGGAGCTGACCATGGAAAACTACGGCGAGGCCAAGTCCGYGATCGAGCACCTGACCCGGGAACTGGCAGGCGGCAAGGCGCACCTCTGCCGCGCCGGCCTGATCGGCGGACCCGGGGACGGCTCCGACCGCTACGGGTACTGGCCGGCCCGATTCGCCCGGGACAACGATCCCGTCCTGGTCCCGGACATCCCCGCCGACGCCACCCAGATCATCGACGTCCGCGATCTCGCTGCCTGGATCCTCACCGCCGCCGGGAACGGAACCACTGGGGCGCTGAACGCCGTCGGTGAGCCGGTGCCCTTTGCCGCCTATCTGGAGGAAGCCCGCCAGCTCGCCGACGCCGACTCCGAGGTGGTTGTCGCCCCCGAGGACTGGCTGGCGTCGCACGGAGCGAACTACTGGGCCGGCCCGGACTCGCTGCCGCTGTGGCTGCCGCCAGGCCACGAGGGCTTCTCGACCCGCAGCAACGATGCTGCCCGGACAGCAGGGCTGCGGCTCCGGCCCTGGATGGACACGCTGCGGGACACCCTGGCGGATGAACGCCGCCGCGGACTCGGCCGTGAACGCAAGGCCGGCATGAGCCCGGAGACGGAGCGCCGGCTGGTGTCCGGGTACCGGACAGAGGCCTCGGCCTGCCCGGCTGACGGCGCCGCCTGAAAACTATTCAGTCAGCCTGGCCCTCCACCACAGCCGTCGGCTCGTGCAACACCGGGAAATTCACGCTGCGGGCGATGAAACAGACCTTGTTGGCCTCCACGTGGAGTTCCTCAAGGACATCCGGTGCCGCCGCTTCCGCCACCGTCACCCGGGGCCTCAGCGTGACGGATTCGAACTGCCCGCTGCCGTCCCGGTTGGTCCGCATCAGGCCCTCGGCCCGGTCCTCGTAGGCCGTCACCACAACGCCGTGCTTCACGGCCACGTGCAGGAAGGAGAGCATGTGGCACTGCGAGAGCGCGGCCAGCAGCAGCTGTTCGGGGTTGTAGCGCTCCCGGTCCCCGTGGAAGGTCGGATCGGCCGAGCCGCGCAGCACCGGCAGCCCGGGGATCTCGACGTCGTGGTCCCGAGAGTAACCGCGGTACGAGGACGTCCCGGCCCCGCGGTTCCCGGTCCAGCGGACGGTCAGCGCATAGTGATGTTCGTCAAGGCTCATGACTCCAGCCTAGAACGACAGAACCCCGGCGCCGCACAAGGGCGGCGCCGGGGTTCCAGGCTTGCCGGGGGTCCGGTGCCTTGGTCGTTAGCCGACGTCGGMCTGGCGGGCGCGCAGTGCGCGGGCAACGCCGTCGCGGTTCTCCAGCATCATCCGGCGCAGCGCGGCACTGCCTTCCGGCAGCGAGGCCAGGAACTCATCCGTGCGGTCCACCGTGGCCTGCGTGGTCAGCTGGGCCGGGTAGAGCCCGACGACGATCTGCGAGGCCAGCGCGTGGGTGCGGCTTGCCATGATGCCCGGGACGGCCTCGAAGTACTTCTCGGCGTACGGCTCGAGCAGGGACGTGTCCAGGACCCGGGTAAAGCCCGTCACCGCGGAGCCCTGCAGGGCGTTGGACAGATCGCCCTTGACCACAATCGATTCCCAGGCCGCGGCCTTGGCCTCCGGAGTGGGGATGGCGGCCTTGGCCAGGGCCGCCGCGTTCTGGCCGTTGGAGGTGTTGTCGTGCTCCAGTTCCTCGTCGATCCGCTCCTGCCCGGCGCGGCCGCCGGCCACGAGGGAAGCCAGCAGCTCCCACCGCAGGTCCTGGTCCACGCTCAGCCCGTCGAGGGTGAGTGAGCCGTCCAGCAGCCCCGAGACCGTGTCCAGCTGCCCGGCACTGCGGGCCAGCAGGGCGTAGGACTTCACGAACTGCAGCTGGGCGTCCGAGCCGGCCGGCACCGCCGAGGCGAGCTCCCAGAGCTTGTCGGCCGCGGCCACGGCGGTCGCCTCCTGGTGCTCCTCGGCCACGTAGAAGGTCAGCGTGGTGGCCAGCTGCCGGAGCTGGACCAGGATCACGGAAGAATCGGATTCCTCGGCAATGTTGGCGAGGATCAGCTCCACATACCCCCGGGCCGGGGACTCGCCGTCGCGCGCCGCATCCCAGGCCGAGCCCCACACGAGCGTGCGGGGGAGGCTCTGGCTGAAGTCCTTCAGGTGCGCCGTTGCGGTGGCGAGGGACTTCGGATCCAGGCGCACCTTGGCATAGGCGAGGTCGTCGTCGTTGAGCAGGATCAGGTCCGGCTGGGCCAGGCCGGCCAGGGCCGGGACTTCGGTGCGCTCGCCGTCGACGTCGAGCTCCTCGCGGTGCACCCGCTCCAGCTTGCCGGCGCCGTTGAGGTTGTAGAAGCCGACGGCGAGGCGGTGCGGGCGCAGGGTCGGTTCGCTCTCGATCGCCGACTGCACGATGGCGAAGGACTCGATGGTGCCGTCCGCGGCCGCCGAGATTTCCGGTGTCAGGGTGTTCACGCCGGCGGTCTCCAGCCAGAGCTGCCCCCACTGTTCCAGGTCGCGGCCGCTGGCCTTCTCGAGTTCGGCCATGAGGTCGCTGAGCTCGGTGTTCTGCCAGGCGTGCTTGCTGAAGTACTCCCGCACCCCGGACATGAATTGCTCCGGGCCCACCCAGGCGACGAGCTGGCGCAGCACCGACGCGCCCTTGGCGTAGGTGATCCCGTCGAAGTTCACCTCGACGTCCTGGAGGTCGTTGATCTCGGCGAAGATCGGGTGCGTGGTAGGCAGCTGGTCCTGCCGGTAGGCCCAGGACTTCTCCACGGACGCGAACGTGGTCCAGGCGTGGCCGAACTCAGTGTTCTCGACGGCGGCCAGATGGGACATATATTCGGCGAAGGACTCGTTGAGCCAGAGGTCGTTCCACCAGCGCATGGTGACGAGGTCGCCGAACCACATGTGCGCGAGCTCGTGCAGCACGGTGATGGCGCGGCGTTCCACCTGGGCATCGGTGACCTTGCCGCGGAAGACGTAGCCTTCCAGGATGGTGACGGCCCCGGCGTTCTCCATGGCGCCGGCGTTGAACTCCGGCACGAAGAGCTGGTCGTACTTCTCGAACGGGTACGGGCAGCCGAACTGGGCCTCGAAGAACTCGAAGCCCTGCCGGGTGAGCTCGAAGATGTTGTCCGCATCGAGGTACTGCATGAGCGACTTGCGGGCGAAGATGCCCAGCGGGGTGACCTTGCCCGCCGCCGACGTGACCTCGCTGCGCACTGACTGGTACGGCCCGGCGATCAGCGCGGTGACATAGGAGGACAGCCGCGGTGTCGGCGTGAACTCCCAGACAGAGCGGGCGGCCCCATCCGCGCCGGGGATGGTCTCCACCGGCACCGGCGTGGGGGAGTTGGACACGACATCCCAGTGCGAGGGGGCGGTGACGGTGAACGTGAAGCTGGCCTTCAGGTCGGGCTGTTCGAAGACGGCGAACATGCGCCGCGAATCCGGGACCTCGAACTGGGTGTACAGGTAGACCTCGTTGTCCACCGGATCCACGAAGCGGTGCAGGCCTTCACCGGTGTTCATGTACGGGGCTTCGGCGACTACCAGCAGGTCGTTCTCGGCCGCGAGGTCCGGGAGCTGGATCCGGACGCCGTCGGAGACCTCGGCCGGATCCAGTTCGCGGCCGTTGAGGCTGACGCTGTGCACGGCGTGGGTAACGGCGTCGATGAAGGTCGACGAGCCGGGCTTGGCCCGGAACTTCACGGCCGTGGTGGAGCCGAAGACCTTCTCGCCGCGGGTCAGGTCCAGGCTGACCTCGTAGGAATCGACGTCGATCAGGGCGGCGCGCTCGCGGGCTTCGGCGCGGGTCAGGTTCATACCGGGCAAAGGGGCCTCCAGAAGAAGATGGATACTGCCGGCCGGCCGCGGCCGCGGTCGCCGGCGATACTGTGAAATTATTCTTTCACGTTAGCGGCCCTTGGCAAGTTAGCCCGGTCACAACCGGCCCCAAGGCCTCGGCGCCCACTCCACGATTTGCCACGAATGGCCGCTAAGCCGATGCCCTTGGCGGCCATTCGTGTCAGATGGGTGCGGTTGGGGCGGCCACGTTGACGCTGCCCCGGCGATCTCTTCTTGGTCGTGGCGAGGTCCGGGCGCCGGACTACGTGTCTGATCCCACATTTGCTTCCCGTCCACCTCCTGACCTGCGCGCACGTCCCCAGATCCATCAAGGTGCGTCCGGGGTAGCGTTGGAGCATGGGAAAGATCCGTGACTCCGTCGATGCCAGGGCTTTGCGCTTTGCCATCGGTTTCCCCCTGATGCTGGCGGCAGGATTCGTGGTGTGTGCGCTTCTGGTGCGCCCGGATCTGCCCGAGCCGCTGGCCGTCCGCTGGACCGCCGCCGGTGCCGCCGACTTCGCGCCGTTCGTGACAGTCGCGGGAGCCGGAGCCTCGCTGATCGTGGTGATCGGCTGGGCCGTGCTGCTGCAGGCCGTGCCGCTGTCGCGCCCCGCGATGATGCGCCGCATCATGATGGGCGCCGGCCTGTCCATGAGCCTCTTCGTCACCACAGTCCTTGCCGCGGTGCTCGTGGGCCAGCTGGGCCTGCCCGATGCGCGGGGATCCCATGTGGATGTCTCGGTCCTGGCGCTCGGCAGCGGCGCGGCCCTCGGCCTGGGCATCGTGATGGGTTTTGTCTTCAAGGCCGACGAGCGCTGGTCCGTCGATGACGACGTCGCCGTCCGGCAGGCCCTTGAGCGCGAACAGGATCCGGATTTGGCCAGGGACCGGGTCAGCCTCTGGGTCCACGCCCGCAGCTCCATCTTCGTCATGCTCGGCATCGCAACGCTTCTGCCGGCCGCCCTCCTGACCATTGCCGTGCCGTGGCTGTCTGTCCTCCTGGTGGCGGCGGCCCTGGTGGCCGCGGCGTTCCTGGTGGCCCGGATCCGGGTTGACCGCGGCGGCCTCCACGTCTTCGCGGCAGGCTTCGTCCGGGTCATGGAGGTTCCGGCCGCGGCCATCGACGCCGCGACGCCCAGGGACGTCACGGCGGCGGACTATGGCGGGTGGGGCTACCGGACCCATGGCAACACCACCGCGATGCTGGTCAGCAGCGGCCCCGCGGTGGTCATCGACCGCTCGGACGGGCGCCGGCTGGCGGTCAGCGGCGGCAGTGCCACCGCGGCGGACAATATCGCCCAAACGCTGTCCCGGGTGGCGGACAGGGCCCGGCGGAACGGCGGGACCCCCGCCGTCTAGCACCGCGGTGTCGGTCCTCAGTGTCGGTCCTCAGTGTCGGTCCCCGGTGGAGCTATACGGTGGGGCAAGACGGTGGAGTACGACGGCGTGCCGGGCCTGTGTAACACGACCGTCCAGTGAGGGTTCCGGCGGGCTGCAGCACGGTCCCGGGAGGCCCGGCCTAGTACGCTTGGACCAGACCCCACCCGCCCCGGCCGCCGCCCGGCGCCGCAACCGAACGGAACAGCCGTGACCATTTCTGACCTGCCCCGCGTGCACATTGCCACCGACCACGCCGGAATGGAGCTCAGCGCCCACCTGGTCAGCCACCTCAGCGCCAAGGGCTACGAGGTGGTGGACCACGGACCGAAGGTCTACGACGCCCTGGATGACTACCCGTCGTTCTGCATCAACGCCGCCCTCGCCGTCGTCGCGGACCAGGAAGCCGGAACCCGCGCCCTCGGCATCGTCCTCGGCGGCTCGGGCAATGGCGAGCAGATCGCCGCCAACAAGGTCAAGGGCGTCCGGGCCGCGCTGGCCTGGAACCTGTCCACGGCCCAGCTGGCACGTGAGCACAACGACGCCAACGTCGTCGCCGTCGGCGGCCGCCAGCACAGCGTCGACGAGGCCACGGAAATCATCGAGGCGTTCCTGGCCGAACCTTTCAGCAACGATGAGCGCCACGTCCGCCGGATCGGCAAGATCGCCACGTACGAGCGCACCGGCGAGGTCATCGACTAGTGCCGGAGGGGCATTCCGTCCACCGTCTGGCCCGCCAGTTCGGGGACGTCTTCGCGGGGGAGCGGCTCGCGGTCTCCAGTCCGCAGGGCCGGTTTGCCCAGGGCGCTGCGCTGCTGGACGGCCACACCCTCGTCAGTTCCGTGGCGCACGGGAAGCACCTCTTCCTGGAGTTCGGGCACGGGCTTCTCCTGCACGTCCACCTGGGCCTCTATGGCGCCTGGGATTTCGGCGGCGACGCCACCTTCCGCGGCGCCTCCAGCATCGGCGCGCCCCGGAAGGTGGGGGAGCGGGAAGTCTACGACGACGCTGAGGCGGCCGGGCCGGCCTCATATGAGGGCCCGCCCGCGCCGGTCGGTGCCGTCCGCGTCCGGCTCGCCGGCGCGCACGGCTGGGCCGATCTCCGCGGCGCGACCACGTGCGAGGCGATCACGGACGCGGAAGCGGCGGCCGTACTGGCGCGGCTCGGCCCGGACCCGTTGCGGAACCTTCCCGGCGACCGGGACGCCTTCAGCGCCACCGTGGCGGCCAAACGTACACCGCTGGCGGCCCTGCTGATGGACCAAAAGGTGATTGCCGGCGTCGGGAACGTCTACCGGGCCGAACTCCTGTTCAGGCA
>NZ_JBFTZL010000125.1:0-11091 GCF_056406825.1 Arthrobacter sp. P1_A5
CTCCAAATACAAGGAAACCGCCATGGGCGGCCTCGCCGTCAACGTCGTGGAGTGCTGACCTCAGCCGTCGGCAGACGCCGCGGATTGCCCTGGAGGTCCATGGCTTCATGGATCTGCAGGGCAAACCAGAGTTGCGCCAGCGTGGAGGTTTCGGTCATATCAAGGCCTGTCAGCTCACTGATTTTCCGGATGCGGTAGATGATGGTCTGCCGATGCGCGAACAGGGCCGCCGCCGTTTTCTGCCAGGACCGTTGCATGTCAAGGAACGTCTTCAGCGTCAGGATGAGGTCCCCGTTTTCTCCCTGTTCGTATTCGAAAATGGGTCCGAGCAGCCGCTGGACCAGTGCGTTCCCTTCCTCAAAGCTGGTGAGCCCCAGCCACGAGGGTCCCTCGGCGTAGCGGACCAACCGCTCGCCGGTGCTCGATGCCGTCCCAAGCGCCCACATCGATTCCTGCAAAGCTCTCTGCGTTCCAGCGGCCGCGGAAGGCCGGCTGATCCCGATCCTCACGTCCAGGGGGGCGGCATGCCGCAGAAGATCGTCGGTGCAGTCTGAGGCGACAGCCAAATGCAGTGTATTGAACCTGCGCTGGCACGCCGTCGGATACCCGTGTCGCCAAAGATCAACGTGGATCCCGGCCAGACTCTCGCCGTCCTCGCTCGACATCGAGATGATGAGGAATTCCCGTGTCGAAATCCCGAACTCAGGGAGCCGGCTTTCAATGTCGGCGATGCCCAGGCGCCCGTCGAAGGCCTGCAAAAGGAACTCCGCACCCAGCCGGCGCTGGTTCTCGAGGGACAGTACCGTCCGCGACAGCTCCAGTCCAAGGACTGTGGCCGCATGGAGCAGCACCACCGCATCCGGGAGTGGTTCGGATTTCGGCAGCACCACCAGAAGCGCATTGGCGTGAGTCGGAATATCCATCATGAGGAGGTGGCCGTCCCCCAAACGGTGCCACTGGAACTTCTTGCTGGCGACCGGCGACTTGCTGGTCAGCGGTTCAAGCTGCTGCCTGAGGTCCGGCGACAGCGACTGGCCTCCCGGATGCCAGGCATGCAGGCAGCGTCGATCAACCACGAAGAGGTTGGCGTCGAGTTCAGCTTCGATGCCCAGGATCAGGCTTAGCCACTGGTTCTCAGATGGCCCCGCCAGCCGCAGCAAGTCATAGATGCGGGCCGTCTGACGCAGTCTGCGGGACTCCTCAAGCAGTGAAGACTCCGCGACCGAACGTGCGATGGCGATGAACGGCAGCGGGTAGGGGATGTTGATGACCGGCAACGGCAGGCGGTCACAGGCTTCGAGGAACTGGGGCTGGAGCTCAGGGGCATGCATCTGCTCGCCGATCGCCAGGGCACTGGCACCTGCGTTGACCAGTGCCTCGGCCAGCTCAACCTGCCCGTCGGGATCCGCGGGAATGGAGAGCCCGTTGGTCATCATGAGCTCGCCGCCGGTGATCCATTCCCACAAGCGCGGGAGGTCGGAGGTGTGGGCCCAGGTGACCCGGTTGCCCAGGCCCGCGGAGCCCGCCAGCAGGGTCAGGCCCAGCTGGGGTTCGGCCAGCAGTTCGGCCACGGTGATCGCCATGTGTGATTCCTGTTCGTATGTCCGGAGGCCATCCCCAAGCCGCTTATACACATGTATAAGCCCCTCGGTTATTTGTAGTCAATCGGCGCATGTACCGCGTGACGCCGATCACTAATAGTTAAGGCATAGACCTCAACCGGCGCAGAAGCTCAGCTCAGAGAAGGACATCTGCCAGGCCGGCTGAACCCAAGCAACTGGAGGACCCCTGTCATGACCACGCACAAGCCAATCGGCCCCGTCGACGCAACAAAAGTCCCTCGCTACGCGGGCCTGGGAACCTTTGCCCGGCTTCCTCAGATCGACCGCGTGCCGGACTATGACATTGCGATTGTCGGTGTCCCGTTCGACGGCGGTACCTCCTTCCGCCCGGGCGCCCGCTTCGGTCCGGCCGCTGTCCGTGAAGCGTCGCGGCTCCTGCGCCCCGGCTACCACCCGGAGCTCGACGTCGAGCCTGTGTACGAAGCCCAGGTTGTTGACGCGGGTGACATCGCCTGCACCCCCTACGACATCGGCCGTGCAGTCCGCGAGATCGAGGAGCAGGCCCTCCCGCTCCTCGGCGACGCCGGCTCCGGCAAGAGGCTCATCTCTATCGGCGGCGACCACACCATCGCGCTCCCGATGCTACGGGCGCTGAACAAGGTCCACGGTCCGGTGGCCCTGCTCCACTTCGACGCACACCTGGACACGTGGGACACCTATTTCGACCAGCCGGTCACGCACGGAACCATCTTCCGCCGGGCCTTCGAAGAGGGCCTTCTCGTCGAAGACAAGTCGATGCACGTGGGCATCCGCGGCCCGGTTTATGACCGCAACGACTTCCTCCGCGACCACGAGTTCGGCTTCCAGATCATCCGCTGCTCGGATCTGGACGTCATCGGGGTTCCGGCCGCGATCCAGCGCGTCAAAGAGCGGCTGGGCGACACCCCTGTCTATGTCTCCATCGACATCGATGTCCTCGACCCGTCCTACGCGCCGGGCACCGGCACTCCCGAGATGGGCGGGCTCCACTCCCGCGAACTGCTGGCCCTGCTCCGCGGACTGGACGGCATCAACATCGTGGGCGCAGACGTCGTCGAGGTCGCTCCGGCCTACGACCACGCAGACATCACCACACTTGCCGCGGCGACCCTCGTCTTCGACCTCCTCGCCCTGATGGTGAACCGCAGCAAGGCCTCCGCCAACGTCGCCCAAGAGCTGCAAGCCGCCACCGTTTGAGCCACAAAGGGCTGGGCATCGCGCCTGCTTTGTACATATGTACGAACAGGTTTACGGCGTCTATTCAATCGCCGGATTTCCACTGTGACAAAAGTCACGAATGATTGATACATCAGATCCCGTGCCCGACGAAGTGCCGGGACAGAACAAAGAGGTTCCCATGAACTCCAGGAACGCATCATGAGCACGCACCCCACTCAAGCCGTCGCGGCCGAGGTGCCCCGGCTCGAAGACAAGACGATTCAGCCCATCCCCGCCGACGAACGCCACGGCAAAGCACGGGACCTTTTCACCATCTGGTTCGGGTCCAACATCATGATCATGACCATCGTGACCGGGGGACTCGCGACCACGGTGTTCGGGCTCAGCTTTGTGCCCGCCATCGTCGGAATCATCATTGGAAACCTTGTCGGTGGCATCTTCATGGCACTGCATTCGGCCCAAGGTCCGCAGCTGGGCGTGGCGCAGATGATTCAGACCCGCGGCCAATTCGGTTCGTACGGGGCGCTGCTGATCGTTGTCATCGTGGTGGTCATGTACGTCGGGTTTTTTGCGGCGAACCTCGTCTTTGGCGGTCAGGCACTGGCCGCGGTCAGCCCGGGCATCAGTGTTGACGCAGGCATCATTATCATTGGCGTCTTGAGCGTCGTTGCCACCATCTTCGGCTACCGGCTCATCCACGCCTATGCACGCATCTTGAGCATCGTGGCCGGTCTGGCGCTGGTGCTGGCCTTCATCTGGATCTTGGCCGTCCACGGATTGCCGGCCAGCTTCCTGGACCAGGGAAACTTCAACTGGGTTGGCTTCATGGCCACCATCTCCGTCTCCGCCCTCTGGCAGCTCGCCTACGCTCCCTATGTTTCGGACTACTCCCGCTACATGCCGCAGGGCACCGGCTCGGGCCCGGCGTTCTGGGCATCCTACTCGGGCTGCGTCCTGGGAACACTCTTCCCGATGGTGTTGGGTGCCTTGGTGGGAACGCTTGCCCTGACACTGATCAGCGATGGCAGCAGCGTCGAAATAGTCGGGAGTCTGGGTGCCATGCTAGGTCCATGGACCATGGTGATCATCGGAATTTTCTGCCTCGGCGTTGCGGCGTCGAACGCCATGAACCTCTACTGCGGGGTCCTGTGCACGCTCACTATTGGGCAGACGTTCAGGCCGACCTGGTTGCCCCACGCCAAGACCCGGACCATCGCGGCGATCCTCCTCTTCACCCTCGCCCTCTCGATCGCACTGTTCGCCCGCGACAATTTCATCTTCTTCTACACGAACTTCCTCTCCTTCCTGATGTACGTCCTGGTTCCCTGGACGGCCATCAACCTGGTCGACTACTACCTCCTGCGTCACGGCGACTACCGGGTTGAAGACTTCTTCAAGCGCGACGGCGGGGTGTACGGAACGTTCAACTGGGTTGCGATCGGAGCCTATGTTGCCGGCGCACTGATTCAGGTTCCGTTCTCGGCAACAGCGATGTTCACAGGCCCCATTGCCGTAGCGATGAACGGCGTGGACGTCTCCTGGATTGTTGGCCTGGTGGTCGTTGCACCCCTGTACTACTTTGCGGCGCGGGTGTTCCGGAAGAACGCGGAAGCAGCCCCCTTTCAGTCGCCTGCCTTCGCAACTGACCTGATTGAAGCGCCGCGGGCGTAACGCCCCCCCGGGCGTGCACCGCCCACCGCGGGCATACCGCCCGCCCCAACACAAACTCCCGACGCCGAGACCGGCGCACCCCGGGCACATACCGCCCACCCCCACACCAAACTCCCGGCGCCGCGATCGGCGCAGAAAACAAAGGCGAAATATCATGACACTCACTGACACCGAGCAGTTCACAGTCCGACGCTCCGCAACGGAGCAAAGCAGCGCCGGACTCTTGCCACCAGTTTTGCCTCCGGCGGGGCACTTCATCGCTGGAGCGTTTGTTCCCGGCTCCTCGACTCAGCTGATCGACGTCGTAGATCCCACCACAGAGCAGGTCATCGCATCGGTTCAGGCCGGCACGGCCGCGGATGTGGACGTTGCGGTTGAGGCCGCCGTGGCGGCCCAGAAGTCCTGGGGCGCCACGACACCGAAGGAACGCTCCGAGGTGCTGTCCCTGATCGCCAACATCATTGAAGCCAACCGGGAGGCGTTCGAAATCATCGAGTCCGCCAACACCGGCAAACCACGGACCGTCGCGGAGGACGATGTCTCCAGCACCATCGACACCTTCCGGTTCATGGCCGGAGCTTCCCGCACGCTGACGTCCATGGCAGGCGGCGACTACGCCACCGGACACACCTCGGTCATCCTCAGGGAACCCGTCGGCGTCGTCGGCGTCATCACCCCTTGGAACTACCCGCTGCTGATGGCTGCCTGGAAGATCGCGCCCATCCTCGCCGCCGGAAACAGCATCGTCCTCAAACCCTCGGAACAGACGCCGCTCTCGACGCTGAAGCTGGCAGAACTTGTCGCCGGACGCATCCCCGATGGCATCCTCAACGTCGTGACGGGTAAAGGCCGAACCGTCGGGCAGCGACTCTCCGAACACCCTGATGTGGCGCTCATTGCGCTGACGGGGAGCGTCGTCAGCGGACAGGCAGTCGCGGAGACCGCGGCCAGGTCTGTCAAGCGCGTCCATCTGGAACTCGGCGGCAAGGCCCCGGTTGTTGTCTTCGCCGACGCCGACCTCCGCGCGGCCGCCGCCGGCGTGCGAAACGCCGGCTTCTGGAATGCCGGCCAGGACTGCGGCGCCGCCTGCCGTGTGCTCGTGCACGAGTCCGTGGCCGAGGAGTTCACCGAACACCTGGTACGCGAAGTCAGCACGCTCGTCGTCGGCGCTCCGGGCGCAGGGGAAGACGTGGAAATCGGTCCCATGATTTCGCGCCCGCACTTCGAACGCGTGAAGGAAGCCCTTGCCGAGGCAAAAGCTGCGGGCCTGCAGGTGGCTATCGGCGGCTCGGCCTTGGAAGGCACCGGCTACTTCATTGAACCCACCGTAATCAGCAACGTCCCGGCCGGGGCGCATATTGCTACCCACGAAATCTTTGGCCCAGTCGTCACCGTCGAGTCCTTCAGCTCCACTGAAGAGGCCATCACCCGGGCCAACGAGAGTCCCTACGGGCTTTCCGCCTCGGTATGGACCCGGGATTCGAGCCTCTCGCTCAGGGTTCCGAAGCAGCTCGATTTCGGCACCGTCTGGGTCAATTCACACCTGGTGTTGGCCTGCGAGGTTCCGTGGGGCGGATTCAAGGGATCCGGCTACGGCCGCGACCTCTCGCTGTATGCCTTGGACGATTACTCCCGGACCAAGCACGTCATGATCAACCACGGCGCATGAGCGTTTAGACCAGCATCGGAGCCCAGCAATGACCACCACGAATCATCCCCACTCCGCGTCGTCGGCGCGGGCCGCAACCCCGTCCGCTCCGTTCGGGACAGACGTAACCTGGACCAACTGGGGCGGCAACCAGAGCGCCACGCCGGCCTTCACCGTCCGGCCGCGGAACGAACAGGAGGCGCTCGACGCCGTCCGGTTCGCCATCCGCGAAGGCCTCCCCGTACGTGCAGTCGGCTCAGGGCATTCGTCCTCACCGCTTGTCCAGACGGGCGGGGTCCTGATGGATATGTCCGCACTCTCGGCCATCACCGGAACCGACCTCATGGGGCGCCGCGCGAGGGCCCTGGCCGGCACCACCATCAACGCCTTTGGCGATCCGCTGTGGGAGCAGGGGCTGGCACTGGGCAACCAGGGCGACATCGACAAGCAGCAGATCGCCGGGGCACTCGCGACCAGCACCCACGGCTCCGGAAAGAACCTGGGCAGCTTCTCATCAGCATTGCGCTGGGTCCGGCTGATCAACGGTTACGGCGAAATCGTCGAAATCGGCGAAGGGCAACTCCGCGAACTCAGGGCCGCCCAGGTCGCCTTGGGGACACTCGGAATCTTCCTGGAGGTCGAACTGGCGGTCGAGGACCGCTATTACCTGCAGGAGGAGATTACCTATCCCACGTGGGCGGAGACCGCAGCAACCTGGCAGGCCGACATCGACGGGAACCGGCACTACTCGTTCCTCTGGTGCCCGGACGACGATTCCTGTGAGCTCCTGGACCTGCCCGGTTCGCCGGGCCAGAGCATGGCAAACCGCAGCTACACCAAGCGGTACAACGTCGCCCAGGTCCAGGACGAGCGAGAAATTTCCCGCACGGAAGGTGCCCGGCTGGACCGGTCATACCGCATCTACCCGGGCGGATTCACCACACCGTTCCATGAACTCGAGTACTTCGTTCCCAGCGAACACGGCCTGGCGGCCGTCCAGGCCGTCCAGGATCTGATCCGCACCAAGCATTCCGACCAGAAGTACCCCGTTGAGGTCCGCTGGGTGAAAGCCGACGAAGGCTACATGTCCCAGTTCCAAGGACGCGACACCACCGTCATCACCCTGACCACCGAACCTGGGACCGACTACTGGCCCTTCTTCCGGGATGCGGATGCGGTGCTGCAGGAATTCGAGCCCCGCGCGCACTGGGGAAAGATCCATTTCATGACGAGGAGCCGATTGGAGCGTCTCTACCCGGAGCTTGACACCTTCATCCAGATACGCCGGGAGTTCGACCCCCGCGGCATGTTCCTTAACGACCACACTCGTGCGCTCGTTGGCTAAATCAGCCATCTGGGTCAAATCGGCAAATCCGGCGTATGCCCCCGAATCGTGACCGGGGGCACTCTGCCGGCCTTGCCAGAACCAACGGGGAAGAGGGGAAGAGAAGACATGAGCCATTTTCAGGACAAGGCCTACCTTGTCACCGGAGCCAGCTCCGGCATCGGCCTCGCGACCACCCGCGCCCTTCTGGCGCAAGGGGCAAAGGTTGCAGCGGTTGGTCTCCCGGACCGTCTGCTTGAAGACGCACGACGCCAACTCTCGGGCGCTGTGATCTTCATCGAAGCCGACGTATCTGAGTCCCAACAGGTCGATGGCGCCTTCGCCCGGGCGGAAGCGGAACTCGGGCCCCTGAGCGGGGCCTTCAACGCCGCAGGAATCTCCAGTGTTGCGCCCATCGCCGAAACATCGGACGAGCTGTGGCAGAGACTGATCCGGGTGAACTTGACCGGCACTTTCCACTTCGCCAGGGCAGCGGCGCGAACGCTCTCGGCCAACGGCGGTGGATCGCTGGTCTGCACTGCCAGTGAGCTGTCACTCGTCGGCCAGGCAGGCTACACCGCATACACCGCGACCAAAGGCGGCGTCCTGTCGATGATGCGGTCACTGGCCGCCGAACTCGCACCGGCCGGCGTCCGGGTCAACGCACTGTCGCCGGGCACGACAGATACCCCGATGCTTGCGGCCGAGTTCGCGAACGAAGCAGAACGCGCCCGGGACGAAGTGTCCGTACCGCTTGGCCGGTTCGCCCTGCCTGAGGAGATTGCAGCGGCGGCCCTGTGGCTGTTGGGTCCTGAATCCTCCTATGTCACGGGAACCAACCTTGTTGTCGATGGTGGTCGAACCACGACGTTCCCGCTTGGGCATTGAATCCCACATCCAACGCACCTACTGAAAGGCAAATCACATGAGCTCTGTTCTGGTCACAGGTGGTGCCGGATTCACCGGACGGCACATCGTCAACGAACTCGCCGACGCCGGTCATCAAACAGTCAGCTACAACCGGGACTTCATCGAGGCGCCACGCCCCGACGTCGTTTCCGTCCAGGGTGAACTGTTCGATATCCCTCGTCTCCTCGAAGTATTCAAGGAGCACGACGTCGACACCATCGTCCATACCGCCGCCATATCCCACCCGACCTATTCCCTGAGCTTTCCCCTGGCTACGTTTGCTGCCAACGTCGAGGGAACGGTGGCGGTTTTCGAGGCGGCACGACTCCACGGCGTCAAACGGATCATCAACTTCTCTTCCGAGTGCGTGTACGGAAAGACCTCAGCAGCGGTGGTTCTCGAATCGGAGCCAGTAAATCCGACGACGCCTTACGCCGTGACGAAGGTTACCGGGGAATGGCTCGGACAGGTCTACGGCGACAGGTATGGAGTCGACGTCATCTCCCTGCGCATCGGCCAGGTTTACGGACCCGGAAACCGCATGGATGAAGTCATGAGGGACATTATGCGCGGCGTAGTCCGCGATGGTTCATTCTCACAGGACCACGGGGCCGACCACCGCTACAACCTTGTCTACGTCCGCGACGTCGCCCTTGCCGTCCTGGCGGCAGTCCAGGCACCAGAAACGGCCTCGGCCAGGCCCCTGGCCTACAACATCTCCGGCAGCGAGTACTGGACACTCAGCGACGTCGTCAAAGAAGTTCGAATCGCATTCCCGGACGCCACCGTGGAGATCGGGCCCGGGACGGATCCAACCCTGGATTTACAGGGCCACTTCAGCATCGCTTCCGCCGCCGCGGATCTCGGCTACGAATCGGTCTGGCCGCTGCAGCGGGCCCTCGGCGACTACGCCGACTGGCTCTCCACCCATGACTTCTGACCCCTTTCTTCTGACTCATTTCTTCTAAGAGGGACGAACATGACAATCGATAAAAGCGGCTGGAGGCAGGGGGCGGCCTGCGTTGCCGCGTTGACCTTCGACGTCGACGCCGAGTCCCCCGTCCTGGCCGCCGGCCGGCGCTACGCCGACAATGCGATGGCGATGACTCACCAGGCGTTCGGACCCAAGGTGGGTGTTCCCCGGATTCTCCAGATGTTGAAGGATGTGCAGCAGCCGGCGACATTCTTCATTCCAGGCGTAACCGCGGAGCGATATCCCCGCATGGTGGAACAGGTCCTGGAGTCGGGTCATGAGATCGCGCACCACTCACACACCCACCGCACCGCGGTGAACATGAGTTTCGACGACGAACGCGCCGACTTCGATCTGGCGCTTGCTGCACTTGGGCGTTTCGGCATTTCTCCAAAGGGGCACCGCGCCGCATTGTGGGAGCCCTCGTGGCAGACACCGTCGCTGGTGGCTGAATACGGGCTGAAATACGATTCCAGCCTGATGGATGCGGACGTCCCCTATCTCATCGAAACCCCCGCAGGCACAGTTGCGGAGCTCCCCCCACATTGGAGTCTGGATGACTGGGAGCAGTATGCCTTCCTTCCGGAACCCAAGATCGGTGAAATCATCCAGTCGCCACTTGTCGTGGCGGACATGTGGATTCATGAGATCGACGCAATGCGACGTCATGGTGCTCTTTTCATGCTCACTTGCCACCCGTTCCTCACCGGGCGGGCAGGACGGCTGGAGGCGCTGCGGACCGTTATCGAAACTGCGCTGGAACGAGGCGATGTCCGCTTCTCGACGTGCGAAGCGCTCGCGGAAGCGGCACTCGGTGACCCTGMATTGATTGCCGAGCCCCTCAATCCAGTTACAGCGTCCGAGGAGCTCTATCCGGACTACTGAATCCGGATTACTCAGCGGAGGCTGGAACTCAGATGCAGGACTTGTTGTAGTCGAAGCCGCCCGAGATGTACTGGGCCATGGTGACTTTCCCGCCGCCTGTCAGCGGCGCTGCCGAACACATGCTGCTGGCGTTTTGGAGGGAGCTCCCGCCGGCGAGCCAGCTTCGCTGGGCGTAAAGGCTGCTCGTCGAGGGCACCGTGCCGATGATTTGTGCCCATTGATAGCCGGTTGAGTAGAGCCCGGTTTTGGCGCCGATGCTGGCAAAGTAGGCGGCCATGCCCTCCAGATCAGCTCTGTTGGCGGCCTGGTTCGTTGACCAGGAGTTTTCGGTCTCGACGTCCAACCACCAGGTGTAGGAGGCCGGGTTCTTGACCCCGCGGATGTTGGCGTCGTCGTAGGCCTTGGCGTAACCGTACATATAGGAGCACGCCGAGCCGACCGAGCCCTTGGTGCACGTGCCGTACGGGTTGGCCACGGTCTTCCCGGCATAGGTGTTGCTGGTGGGCCACCAGGAGCCGGCCGTCCCGGGGTTCCCGGTATTTACGTACAGGGCCACGAGGGGCTGCCCGGTCCCGCCGGTGGACGTGGCGGCCCAGGACAGCTGGGTGGTCAGGCACGAGTTGGTGTTGTTTGCCAGGCCGTTGTTCACGCCGATGATCGCGAAGCTCTGGCCCTTGGGCAGGGGTTTGCCGCACTGCGGCCAGGACACGTCGACGCCGGGTCCCGCGGGCGTGACAGCCGCTGTGCCGGCCGAGGTCTTCGCGGCGGTGGTGTAGCCGGTCTTGGTTCCGGTGACGGTGACGGTGAGGGCCTTGCCGGCCTGCGCCGCGGCCAGTTTGTAGGTGGCGGCGGTCGCGCCAATGATGACGACGCCGTTCGCCTTCCACTGGTACTTCAGGAT